>DATFEI010000001.1:0-15873 GCA_035251315.1 Burkholderiales bacterium
AGAGATCGCGGGATGCGTCGTGATGGTGATGAAGTAGCAGCTCTTCATCCAGTCGAGATAGTTGTACAGTTTCACCCCGGCGATCTCGCGCGGATATTCCTGGTCGACCGGAAAGGGCGGCAGCTGGTTCGTCGGGCAGACGAAAAAGTCGTACTTTTCGAGGAACGTGCGCATCCGATGGTAGAGCGCCGTGCGCAGCCCTTCGGCGCGCGCGATGTCCGGCGCAGAGAGCTTGCGCCCCTCCTCGAAGTTCCAGATCACCGTGTCCTTGAGCTTCTCGCGGTGCTCCTTGATCAGCGCCCCGACGCGGTGCTGGTAGGTGAGGCCGCGCAACGCCTCGAATGCCTCGGTCGCGCCGGAGAAATCGGGTGACGCTTCCTCCACCACGCAGCCGAGATCACGGAATGCCTTGCGGCGGGGCTCGAGCGCGCGGGTCACTCGATCATCCACGGGTAGGCCGCCGAGGTCCCGGCTCCACGCGATCCTGACTTTCTTGAAGCTTCTTCCTAAGGGCTTCAAGAAAATGGATCCGGGCTCCGCGATGGAGGTCGGCGCGCGCCGGTCCGGTCCGGCCATTACCGAAAGCAGGAAAGCGGCGTCGGAGACGGTGTGCGCCATCGGGCCGAGCTCGCTCAGGTTGCTCCACGGGTAAGGGTGCGGGTACGCGGGCACGCGCCCGGTGGACGGCCGAAAGCCGATCACGTTGCAGAAGCTGCCCGGGTTCCTGAGCGAGGCGGCGAAGTCGCCGCCGTCGGCGAAAGGCAGCATCCCGCAGGCGACCGCGACCGCGGCGCCACCGGAGGAGCCGCCGCACGTTTTCGATAAGTCGTACGGGTTGCGCGTAGCGCCGAATACCTTATTGAAGGTCTGCGAGCCGGCGCCAAACTCGGGCGTGTTGGTCTTGCCGATGAGGATCGCTCCGGCCGCCTTCAGCCGCTCGGCGAGGATGTGGTCCTCCGCGGGAATGTGGTCCTTGTAGACGAGCGAGCCCCAAGTGGTGCGCACGCCTTTCGTGGCGATCACGTCTTTTATGGCGATCGGCAGGCCGGCAAAAGGTCCGGCGAAATTCTTCTTCCGGTCGAGGACCTTTGCGGCCTGAAGGGCTTGCTCGGGCAGGAAGGTGACGATGGCGTTCACCTTCGGGTTGACGCGCTCGATGTGGGCGATAAACGCGCGGACGACCTCGGTCGCGGACAGCTTGCGCGCGCGCATCTGCCGCGCAAGCGTCCGTGCCGGAGTGAAACAGATTTCTTCTAGCAACCGGAAGTGCAGCGTCCGCTGCCGTCGAACTCCATCGTTCGGCCGCTCAACGGAACGTGGACCGGCATCTTCGCAGCCTTCTGGAATGCCGCGGTCTTGCTCGTCGGCGAGAGCTTGCCGTCGACCGTGGCGGGCTCGTTCGCGTGCGAGGCGATGACCGAGTTCGGCCGCACCAGCTCGTTCACGACGTAGGCCGATTCGATGGGGCCGGTGGTGAAGGGGAAGCCGCCGATGTTCATCACCACTAGGTTCGCCTTATAGTGGCCGCGCACTACGAGGTCTTGCTCCGCGGTAATGCCGGTGTCGCCCGAGAGGTACGCGGTGAGGCCGTTCGAGAAGCGCAGCACGAAGCCCCCCGGTGGGCCGACGTAGGCGGTGAGCCCGGTGGCGTTGAGCGCCTGCGCCTGCTCCTTGGGCAGGAACGCCGGAGGCAGACCGTTCGCGTGCACCGCGGGAACGCTCGCCACCATCACTTTGCCGACCATGGTTTGCGCGCCGAAGCGCACGAGGCGCACCAGCTTGTTCGGGTCGCCGCCGAGGGATTTCACCTTTGCCTGGAAGAACGTGTGCATCTCTCCGCCGACGATCATTGGTGCCTGCTTGCCCATGGCAATGTTGACGAAGTTGGAGTTCGGCGTGACGTTGACCGAGAAATCCGGCTTCGGGCAGGCGCCGGCGTTCGCCGAGGGCTGGATCAGGTCGCCGAGATGGTCGCCGTGCACGTGGCTCAGCAACACCGCGTCGATCCTTCCGAGGCGCTCGTCGTTGGGGCCGCGCACCGTGCGGCCCGGGTCGTAAAGGATGCGGGTGCCGTCCGGGTCCTCGAACACAAGCGCGCGGTCGAGCGGACAGAACTCGCCGGCGTGGCTGCCGAGCGGCGTGATCTTCACTTTCGAGGCCTGCGGGTCCGGTGACATCGCGGCGCAACCGGCGAGCGCGAGGCTTGCGGCGAGTGCAAACAGACGTTTCATCTTTTTCCTCCTCCTAAGGAAGCGCTATTACGTCTCTGGAGGAGGAAACATGCCTTGACCGCAGTCAATTCCCGAGCGGCTAGAGGAGCACGATGTCGAATTGCTCCTGGGTGTAGCTCGTTTCGACTTGTACCGAGACCGGCCGGCCGATGAAGTCCTGCAGCATGGCGAGCGAAGCGGATTCGTCCTCGAGCAGCAGATCGATCACGGGCTGGGCCGCGATTACCCTAAACTCGCGGGCGTTGAAGGCACGCGCCTCACGCACGATCTCCCGCAGGATGTCGTAGCAGACGGTGTGCACGGTGCGCACCTCGCCGCGGCCGGCGCAGGTCGGGCAGGGCTCGCACAGCACATGCGCAAGCGACTCCCGCGTGCGCTTGCGCGTCATTTCGACCAGGCCGAGGGCGGTGAAGCCGTTCAGGGTGATGCGCGTGCGGTCGCGCGCGAGGGCGCGGCGCAGCTCGTCGAGAACGGCGTTCCGGTGCTCGACGCTCTCCATGTCGATGAAGTCGATGATAATGATGCCGCCAAGGTTGCGTAGCCGCAGTTGCCGCGCGATGGCCTGCGCCGCTTCCAGGTTGGTCTTGAAAACTGTGTCGTCGAAGTTCCGGCTACCGACGAAGCCGCCGGTGTTCACGTCGATGGTGGTCATCGCCTCGGTCTGGTCGATGATCAGGTAGCCGCCCGACTTGAGCTCGACCCGGCGCGACAGCGCGCGTTCGATCTCGGGCTCGACGTTGTGCAGGTCGAACAGCGGCCGCTCACCGGTGTAGTGGTCGAGGCGCGCGCGCACTTGCGGCATATAACGCTCGGCGAACGCGGTGAGCTTCTGGAAGTTCTCGCGCGAGTCCACCACCACGCGTGCGGTGGCGGCCGTCACCATGTCGCGCAGTACGCGCTGTGCGAGCGACAGATCCTGGTAGATGAGCTTCGGCGGCTCGGCGCCGAGCGAGCGCTCGGCGACCGCCTTCCACAGCTCGCGCAGGTAAGCGAGGTCGGCGCGCAGCTCCTCTTCCCCGGCGGCCTCGGCCAGCGTGCGAACGATGAAACCGCCTTTCTCGTCCGCGGGCACGAGCTCCTTCAGCCGCTCGCGCAGCGCCGCGCGGCCGCCCTCGTCTTCGATGCGCTGTGAAATGCCGATGTGCGGGTCGTGAGGCAGATAGACGAGCAGCCGACCGGCGATCGATAGCTGAGTCGAGAGGCGAGCGCCCTTCGAGCCGATCGGGTCCTTCACCACCTGCACGAGGACGGGCTCGCCCTCGCTCAGGATCTTCTCGATCGGCCGGTCGCGGCGGTCCCAGATGTCGGCGACGTGGAGGAACGCGGCGCGCTCCAGGCCGATCTCGACGAACGCCGACTGCATCCCGGGCAGCACGCGCGCCACGCGCCCGACGTAGATATTGCCGACCAGCCCGCGGCTCGCCGCGCGCTCGATCAACAGCTCCTGCACCACGCCCGCCGCGGTGATCGCCACCCGCGTCTCCTGCGGCGTGACGTTAATCAGAATTTCTTCCACGCAGCTTGTCGAGCAGCAGGCTCGTTTCGTACAGCGGCAGGCCCATTACTCCCGAATAGCTGCCTCGCAGCTCGATAATGAAGCGCGCGGCGCGTCCCTGGATTGCATAGGCGCCCGCCTTGTCGTCGCTTTCGCCGCTCGCGACGTATTGCGCGATTTCCTCCTCGGACATCTTTCTCAGGAGCACTTCCGAAATGGAAAGCGCGAACTCGAGGTGGTCGTCGTGCTTAAGCGCGACTCCGGTGAGCACCTCATGGCGCTCGCCCGAAAGCACGGCCAGCATCTCGGCCGCCTCGTTGCGGTCCCTCGGCTTGCCGAGAAGGCGCCCGCCAAGCGCCACCGTGGTATCGGCGGCGAGCACCGGCGCCTGCGGGAGGTTTCGCTGCAGCATGCGCTTCCAGCCAGCCTCGGCTTTGGCCCGAGCCATGCGCTCGACGTACGCCGCCGGCGCCTCGCCCTCGAGCACCGTCTCGTCGACTTCGGGGCGCTCGCCAAGGCGCTCGCGGAAAAGCAGGAGATGGAAGCGCACGCCGATCTGCGATAGCAGCTCGCGCCGCCGCGGACTGCGTGAGGCGAGGTAGATGCCGCGTTCGGGAATCGGAATCATGCGCGGTGGTAAGGATGCCCGGAGAGGAGCGTCGCCGCGCGGTAAATTTGCTCGAGGAGCACCACCTGGGCGAGCGCGTGGGGCAGGGTAAGGGAAGACAGGCGCAGGAGCAGCGCCGCGTCCTTTTTCACGTTTTCCTCCAGGCCGTCGGGGCCTCCGATGACGAATGTGGTCTCGGTCTGCAATAAGGTCGCAAACTGCGGTGTTGTCATTTCCCTCCCGTGCTCGTCGAGCGCAACGATGCGCGAATTCCTCGGTAATGCCAGGCGGCCGGGCTTCGCCGTCGAGCGCTTGACCTCGTAGCCGCGCGGCATGCGTTTAAGGTACTCGGCGCACGCCTGCTCGGCCCAGTCCGGCAGCCTAGCGCTTACGGCGACGACGTGGAGCCTTGGCACGCCGTTTCACCCTGTTGGGCGCAGCTCCTTTCAGCCGCACGGGCTTGCCGCCCCAGATTTCCTCCAGGTTGTAGAAGGTGCGCACCGTGGGATGCATGATATGCACTACTACGTCGCCCAGGTCGACCAGCACCCACTCGCCGCCGGCCTCACCTTCGACGCCGTAGACCCGGGCGCCGAGCTCGCGCACCCGCTCTTGTACCCGGTCGGAGAGTGCCTTCACCTGTCGATTGGAGTCCCCGCTCGCGATCACCACGCGCTCGAACATCGAGGGCAGGCGCGCCGTGTTAAACACCAGAATGTCCCGTCCCTTCACGTCCTCGAGCGCCTCGACCACCACGCGCTGCTTCACCCGGATATCCATCAGGCGTAAAGGCGCTCCCGCTCGATGTAGCTTGCCACCGCAAGCGGCACGAGCCCCGAGATGTCGTCGCCGCGCGCGACGCGCGCGCGCACGTCGCTCGCAGAGATTCTCATCGGCGGCATCGGAATCAGGGGCGCGTCCCCCTTCAAAGAAACCCCGGGACGTGAGAACACCGCGATTTTTGCGAGCCGCCGAACGTCGTCGGGCCGGTGCCAGGTGTCGAGCTTGGCGTACTGGTCCGCTCCCATCAGGAGCCACAGCTCCGTATCGGTGCCGAGCTCCAGGCGCAGCTCCTTCAGCGTATCGAGCGTATAGCCCGAGGCCCCGGGCGCGAGCTCACGTGCGTCGATTTCGTAGCGCGACTCGTCTTCGAGCGCGAGGCGCAGCATCGCCACGCGGTGCTCGCCGCTCGCCACGGCGGGCGTGCGGTAGCGTGGCGAGCCCGTGGGCATGAAAATGATCTTCGCGAGCTTCAAGTGATCGAGCGCGGCTCGCGCCATCGCGAGGTGCGCGTTGTGCACGGGGTCGAAGGTGCCACCCAGAATGCCTGCCTTCAACTCCTCTCCATCAGGTGCGGATCTCGCCGTGGCCGAGGACGATGTACTTCTGGGTGGTCAGGCCCTCGAGGCCGACCGGGCCGCGCGCGTGCAACTTGTCGGTAGAGATGCCGATTTCGGCGCCCAATCCGTACTCGTAACCGTCGGCGAAACGCGTTGAGGTGTTCCACATGACCGAGCTCGAGTCGACTTCGCGCAGAAACCGATCGGCGCGCGTCCGGTCGCCGGCGACGATGGCGTCAGTGTGCTGCGAGCCGTACTTCGAGATGTGCTCGATCGCTTCGTCGAGGCCCTTTACCACGCGGATGGAGACGACGGGCGCAAGCCATTCGGTGTAGTAATCGTTCTCCGTGGCCTTCCTGCCTTTGACGTACTTCAAGGCGGCGTCGTCGGCGCGCATTTCGACGTTCTTCGATGAAAAAATCTCTCCTATGCGGGGCAGTACGGCCGACGCGATCCCCTCTGCCACGAGCAGCGTTTCCATAGTGTTGCAGGTGCCGTAGCGCTGGGTCTTTGCGTTGTCGGCGATGCGCACCGCCATCTCGGGATCGGCGCTGTCGTCGATGTAGACGTGACACACGCCGTCGAGGTGCTTGATCATGGGGATGCGCGACTCGCGCGCCAGGCGCTCGATCAGCTCCTTGCCGCCGCGAGGCACGACGATGTCGATATGCTCGCGCATGGTGATGAGCGCTCCCACCGCGGCGCGGTCGGTGGTGCCGACAAGCTGCACCGCCGCCTCCGGAAGCCCGGCCGCCTTGAGCCCGGCGCGCACGCACTGCGCGATGGCGCGGTTCGACTCCAGCGCTTCAGAGCCGCCGCGCAAGATGCACGCGTTGCCCGCCTTCACGCAAAGCGCCGCCGCGTCCGCGGTGACGTTCGGACGCGACTCGTAGATGATGGCCACCACGCCGATCGGCACCCGCATCTTCGCCACCTCGATGCCGCTCGGGCGCTTGACTCGCTCGGAAATGGCGCCGACCGGATCCGGCAGCGCCGCCACCTGCTCGACGCCTGCGGCCATCTGTTCGACGAGCGTCGGCGTAAGCGTCAGCCGGTCGACGAACGCCGCGTCGCATCCGGCTTTCTTCGCTTTTCTTGCATCTTCCGCGTTAGCCTGCACGATGCTGCCCGACTCGGAACGAATGCCGGCGGCCATGGCAGCCAGGGCGGAGTTCTTTGCCTCGGTGCTCGCGCGCGCGAGCGCGCGGGCTGCGGCGCGCGCCGCGCGGCCCATCTCCTCCATCATGGCGTGCAGGTTGCCATGGGCATGTTTGTTGGGCTTGAGCTGCATGCACACCATTGTAATGGCTAAGCATGTTGTGATCGCCGGTGGAGCTTCGGCGGGCTTGCGTTGCGCTGTCGCGCTCGGCGACGCGGGGTTCTGCGCGTGACGCTGCTCGATCGCGAGAAGCGAATCAGGAGGCGTGGAGCTCGAGCCCCAGCTTCGCGAATTCCTCCCACGGCTCGACCGCGTCCACACCCTTGATCGCGCGGTCCACTGCGGCTGCGCGGCGGATCGCCCGCTGGAGCGCAGCGGGCGGGTAGTGCCGCGCCTTGTCGAGCACCGCCTGCATGGCCTTGGTCACGCGCTCGCCCGTGGCGAGCGCGAAGAGCGCGCTCGACAGCGTGAAGAGAAGGTAAGTTGGCGCCTCGCCTTCGCCGCGCAGGCCTTCGAGCACCCGAAGGTAGCGCGCGGTATCGCCGGAAACGAGCGCGTCCGCGGCGACATAAGTGTCGTAGCGCGCAACGTCGGCGACCGCGTCACGTACCGTGTCGAGCGAGAGCTCGCCTTCCGGCGCAAGCAGCGCCAGCTTCTGCAGCTCCTGGTGCGCGGCAAGCAGATTGCCTTCGATGCGGCCGGCGAGATATTCCAGCACCTCGCGCGAGGCGCTCTGCTTCTGGCGCGCGAGACGCTTTTCCAGCCAGCCGGGAAGCGCGGCGCGCGACACCGACTGGACTTCGACGATGATCCCTGCCTTGTTAAGCGCCAGAAACCACGGCGCTTCCCACCACCCGCCGCCTTCGGGGCGCGGCATGGTAACTAGGAGCAGGGCTTCCGGGTTCGGGCGCTCGCACCACGCGACGATCGCGTCTGAAGCCTGAGCGGCCGGCTTCCCGCTTGCGAGCCTGAGCTCAACCATCTTGCGGCTGCCGAAGAGCGAAAGGCTCGCCCCGGCGTGCGCAAGCTCGCTCCAGTCGAAGGAGCGCCCCGGTTCGTAGATCTCCCGCTCGGCGTAGCCCTGCTTCCGCGCTGCCGCTCGCACCGCGTCGGCAGCTTCGAGCAAGAGCAGCGGCTCGTCGCCGAGAATGGCGTACGCCGGGCCAAGGGTCTTCGCCAGATGACCGGGGAGCTGCTCCCCGCGCAGCCTCATTGCGTCGCCGCGGGCTTGGGCGGCTTCGCCGCGGCGAGGCGACGCATGATCTGCTGCACCATGTCCGCCTGCATGTCGCGGAACAGGAGCTGCTCCTCCGCTTCCTTCGCCAGGATCTCTGCGTCGTTGTAGGTGACATCGCGCGTGAGCTGCACCACGCTCGGCGGCACGTAATTCGCACCCTTGCCGTCGTGCACGCGGAAGCCTACGCGATAGCGCAGCTGAAACTCTCGCACCCGGCCGGTGCTGGTGAGCGACAAGATCTCCTTCTCCCGTGCCTCCTGGGTGAATTCCAGCACCGCGTCGGCGGTGGCCGGAGTGTCCACGACTTTCGCCCCGGTGCCAGCCTGGATATTGCGCTTGAGATCGAGCCCGATCCCGGTGTTCGCGCCGGGCACGTAGAGCGACTGGAACGGCAGCTCGGCGGTGCCGCGCAGGCGGAACCCGCAGCTAGCGACGGCGAGCGCCAACGCGAGGAGGAGGGCCCTAGACGACAAGGTTCACCAACCGTCCGGGCACGACGACGATCTTCTTCACATTCTGCCCGGCGACGAAGCGCTGCACGTTGGGGTTCGCGCGTGCCAGCTCCTCGATCGCTGCGCGGTCGGCAGCCTTCGGCACGCGGATCGACCCGCGCAGCTTGCCGTTCACCTGCACCACCAGCTCGATCTCGTCCTGCTCGAGCGCCGCGGGATCGGGCTCGGGCCACGGGGCGCTCATCACGTCCTCGCCGAATCCGAGCTCGCGCCACAGATGGTGAGCAATGTGCGGGGCGATCGGCGAAAGCAGCCGCAGCAGAATGGAGAGGCCTTCCTCGCTGGTCGCGTTCCACTCGGGCAGCTCTTCGAGGGCGTTGAGGATCTTCATGCAGGCCGAGGCGACGGTGTTGAACTGGTGCCTCTGCATGTCGAAGTTCGCTTGTTTCAGGTCCGCGTGAATACGGAAGCGGATCTTCTTGTCGACGTCCTTGCTCTTGGTCGCCCTGGAGAACCTGTAGGCAAATGTCCATACCGACTTCAGGAACCTCGCCGAGCCGGCGACATTCTTGTCGCTCCACTCGAGCGTGTTGGTCGGAGGCGAGGCGAAGATGGTGTAGAAACGCGCGGTGTCCGCGCCGTGCTGCTCGATCAGCGCCTGGGGGTCGACGCCGTTGTTCTTCGACTTGGACATCGTGCCGATCCCGTCGTACACGACCGCGACGCCATCCGAAGCGCGCTTCGCCGAAACGATGTTGCCCTTGGAATCCCTTTGCACTTCGACCTCGGCGGGATTGACCCATTCCCGCCGGCCACTCGCGTCGGTGTAGTAGGACTCGGCGAGCACCATGCCCTGGGTCAGCAGGTTGGTGAAAGGCTCGACCACTCCTGGCATGAGGCCGGTCTCTTCCTGCATGACGCGCTGGAAGAAGCGCGAGTACAGGAGATGCAGGATAGCGTGCTCGATGCCGCCGATGTACTGGTCGACCGGCATCCAGTAGTTCGCCCGCTCGTCGAGCATCGCCTTGTTCTGGTCCGGACAAGCGAAGCGCGCGAAGTACCACGAGGAGTCGACGAACGTATCCATAGTGTCGGTCTCGCGATTCGCAGGCCGCGAGCACTGGGGACACGTTGTCTGGTAGAACTCAGGCTTCTTGGCGAGCGGGTTGCCGGTGCCGTCGGGTACCACGTCTTCGGGGAGCACGACCGGAAGCTCGGCGTCCGGCACCGGTACGTCGCCACAGGCGGCGCAGTGGACGATCGGAATGGGTGTGCCCCAGTAGCGCTGGCGCGAAATCCCCCAGTCGCGCAGGCGCCATTGCACCTGCTTCTCGCCAAGGCCCTTTGCCCTGAGATCCTCGGCAATGCGATCGACCGCTTCCTGGTAGCCGAGGCCGTCGTACGGCCCGGAGTTGATGCACACACCATACTCGGCGTACTCGGGCTTCCAGGGCGCAGGCACGGTGTCGCCGAGGGGGTGGCGGATGACCGGCTTGATCGGCAGCTTGTGGTTGAGCGCGAACTCGTAGTCCCGCTCGTCGTGCGCCGGTACGCCCATGACCGCGCCTTCCCCGTATCCCATCAGGACGTAGTTGCCGACCCATACCGGGATCTTCTCGTTCGTCAGCGGGTGGGATACAAAGAGGCCCGTCGGCATGCCTCTCTTCTCGATCTGGGCGAGGTCGGCTTCGATGACCGCGCCTTTTCTGCACTCATCCACGAACCTGCCGAGCTCATGATTTCGTCGAGCAGCGTGCAGGGCGATCGGGTGCTCGGCGGCGACCGCCATGAAGGTCGCGCCCATCAAGGTGTCCGCGCGGGTCGTGAACACCCATAGCACCCGGTCCTGGTTTTCCAGCCGATAGGGAAAGCCGATACGCACGCCTTCCGAGCGCCCGATCCAGTTCTTCTGCATGAGCTTCACCTGCTCCGGCCAGCCGGGCAGCCCGTCGAGCGCGGCGAGCAGCTCCTCGGCATAGGCCGTGATGCGCAGGAAGTACATCGGGATTTCGCGCTTTTCCACGAGCGCCCCGGTGCGCCAGCCGCGGCCCTCGATCACCTGCTCGTTGGCGAGGACCGTCTGGTCGACGGGATCCCAATTGACGACGCCGGTCTTCTTGTAGGCGAGCTCCTTGCGGAAAAGCCGTGTAAAGAGCCACTGGTTCCAGCGGTAGTACTCGGGCTTGCAGGTGGCGAGCTCGCGGTTCCAGTCGAGCGCGAAGCCCAAGCTCTGTAGCTGCGACTTCATGTAGGCGACGTTGTCGTACGTCCATCGCGCGGGCGGGACCTTGTTTGCCATGGCGGCGTTCTCGGCCGGCAGGCCGAACGCGTCCCAGCCCATCGGCTGCAGCACGTTGTAGCCGCGCATGCGGTAGTAGCGCGTGAGCACATCGCCGATGGTGTAGTTGCGCACATGCCCCATGTGGAGCTTCCCCGAGGGGTAGGGAAACATGGAGAGACAGTAGAATTTCGGCCTAGCGCGCTCTTCGGTCGAGCGAAAGGAATCGCGGCTCGCCCAAAACGCCTGGGCCGCGCGCTCCACGCTTGCCGGTTCGTAAGCCTCTTGCATGCAGGTTCCGCGGAAGCCGCGGATTATCGCATCCAATGCGAGCGCCGAAGCCGTACTGAGGGCGCGTCGTCGACGCAGTGCGGTGCTAATCGCCGCGGATCAGGCGCAGGCGCTCGCCAACCGCCTGAAGGGCAGATTTGGTATCAGCGAACCGAGGGTCATGCCATGAAGAAGGTGTTTCTCCTAGCAGTCCTTGCTTTCGCAGCGGGCGCCCAGGCGCAAACTTGGCCGTCGAAGACCGTGCGCTTCATTGTGCCTTTCCCGCCCGGCGGCTCGACCGACGTTGCCGCGCGCACGGTTGCCGACAAGCTGACCCGCGCGCTCGGCGCGCAGGTCTTGGTCGAGAACCGCGCCGGCGGCGGCGGGGCCATCGGCACGGTGGAAGCGGCGCGCGCCGCACCCGACGGCCACACGCTGCTTTTCGCCGCCGATCCGGTCATTACGTTGCACCTTGTCGTGAAGAACGTGCAGTTCGACATGCAGCGCGACTTCATCGCGGTGACGCAGGTGACCACGCAGCCCATAGCGGTGGCCGTACATAGCTCGCTGCCGGTGAAGAACGTCCAGGAGCTCATCGCGTACGCCAAAGCGAACCCCGGCAAGCTGTCGTTCGCGCATTCTGGTACCGGCAGCGGCCAGCACATGTCAGGCGAGCTCCTTAAGAGGATGGCCGGGATCGACATGGTGCACGTGCCGTATAAGGGCGGCGGGCCCGCGGTCCAGGATCTCGTCGGTGGCCAGGTGCCAGTCGGTGTGCTGGGCTCGACGCCGCTCATCCCGCACCATAAGGCGGGCCGCATCCGCATCATCGCCTTCACCTCCAAGGAGCGCTTCCCGCCGATGCCCGAGATCCCGACGCTGCACGAGTCGGGCCTCGCAGGCTTCGACACCACGCAGTGGCTCGGCATCCTCGCGCCGAAGGGCACGCCGGCCGAGATCGTGGACCGGGTTTACGCAGAGACCCGCAAAGCACTCGAGCTCCAGGATGTGAAGGAAAGGCTGGCGCAAGCCGCGCTGCAGCCGGTCGGCAACTCGCCGAAAGAATTCGAGGCGCTGATCCGCGCAGACCTCGAGCGTTGGTCGAAGCTCGCCGCTGAGCTCGGGCTCAAGCCCCAATAGGTGGAGCTAGCGGTTCGGACTCAGGAAGACGACGGATTCGACGTCCTGGCGCGTCTGCTGCTGCGGCCACGTGATCATCGCCGTCATTGTCGAGCCGAAATCCGGCCATGACTGCAGCAGATACTCGGCGTCAAGGCTCGCTTGGTCTTGGACGGTCCAGGACTTCAGCTGCGTGTCGCGCTTCGGCGGATAGCTCTCGTGCGCAACGAGCTCCGGCGCCCGCGAATCCAGCGGCAACAGTATCAGGGCCGCCAGAAGCACGCATAGCACAGCGATGGCGCCGAGCGCCGCACGGCGCCGCACATCGAGATCAGAGCTTAACAATGCCGGACGAAAATCGTGGTTCATGTGCCGCCTCCAGTGCTGACACCGGAGTTCGCGCCGGTGTGTCACGGCGGTAGCAATGCGACCGCGATCCCAAGTATCTTGAGCCGAATGCGCTCGGAAAATCACCGGCAGCGGCTAATGCGCCCGTGCTAGCGAGCGCCGGTTAGAATCAGAGGCTTGTCGCTTCACCTCGAATATCTCAACCCCGAGCAGCTCGCCGCGGTCACCCTGCCGGATGAGCACGCGCTGATCCTCGCCGGCGCGGGCAGCGGCAAGACGCGGGTACTCACTACGCGCATCGCCTGGCTTATCAAAGGCGGGCGTGTCGCGCCGTCGGGAATCCTCGCGGTGACCTTCACCAACAAGGCGGCGCGCGAGATGCTGACGCGCGTCGCCGCCATGATGACGGTCAACCCGCGCGGCATGTGGATCGGCACCTTCCACGGCCTGTGCAACCGCATGCTGCGCGCCCATGCACGCGAGGCTGGCCTGCCCCACGCGTTCCAGATCCTCGATTCGCAGGACCAGCTCGCCGCGATTAAACGTCTGCTGAAGGCCATGAATGTCGACGAAGAGCGCTTTCCGGCGCGCGAGGTGCAGTACTTCATCAACGACCGTAAGGAAGAAGGCGTGCGGGCGCGCGACGTGCCGCCTGCCGACGAGAACACGCGCCGCTTTACCGAGCTCTATGGCGCCTATGATGAGCAGTGCCAGCGCGAGGGGGTCGTGGATTTTCCCGAGCTGCTGGTCAGGAGTTACGAGTTATTGAGTCGAAATGAGATCCTCCGCGAGCACTATGCGCGGCGGTTTCGCCACATCCTGGTCGACGAGTTCCAGGATACGAACCGACTGCAGTACCGGTGGCTCAAACTTTTTCGCTCGCAAGATGCGAAGTTCTTCTGCGTCGGCGACGACGACCAGTCGATCTACGCCTTCCGGGGCGCGCACGTCGGCAACATGGCGGATTTCGAGCGCGAGTTCAGGGTCGCGCGCGTCATCCGCCTGGAGCAGAACTACCGCTCACACGGCAACATACTGGACGCGGCGAACGCCCTCATCGCCAACAACCGCAACCGCCTCGGCAAGAACCTGTGGACGTCCGCGGGCAAGGGCGAGCCGGTGCGCGTGTTCGAGGGCGAGTCCGACGCCGACGAGGCGCGCTGGATTGTCGAGGAGGTTCAGGCGCTCGCGCGCGAGGGCACCGCGCTTTCCCAGATGGCGGTGCTCTACCGCTCCAACGCGCAGTCGCGCGTGGTCGAGCATGCGCTTTTCTCGCAGAGCATTCCGTACCGGGTCTACGGGGGCTTACGGTTCTTCGAGCGCGCCGAGGTGAAGCACGCGCTCGCCTACCTGCGGCTCGTCGCCATGCCGGATGACGACAACGCATTCCTGCGGGTCGCCAACTTCCCGCCGCGCGGCATCGGCGCACGCAGCATCGAGCAGCTGCAGGACGCGGCTAAGCAGGCAAACGCTTCGCTGATGAAGGTCGCGGACGGCACGAAAGCGGCGGCGTTCAAGAAGTTGATCGAGGATCTGCGAAGCCAGACGGAAGGATTTCCCCTGAAAGAGGTAGTCGAGGCGGTGATTGCGAAGAGCGGCCTCGTCGAGCACTACAAGACCGAGCGCGAGGGCGCCGACCGCATCGAGAACCTGGAGGAGCTGGTGAACGCGGCGGCGGCGTTCACCGAGGAGGAGCGCCTCAACGAATCGGGGGAAGCGATCGACCCGCTCACCGCGTTTCTTACTCACGCCGCGCTGGAGGCGGGGGAGCACCAGGCGGGCGAAGGCCAGGACGCGCTGCAGATGATGACGGTGCACTCGGCCAAGGGGCTCGAATTCGACGTCGTGTTCATGTCCGGGCTCGAGGAGGGCCTTTTCCCGCACGAGCAGAGCGTGAGCGAGCGCGACGGGCTGGAGGAGGAGCGGCGCCTCGCCTATGTAGCAATCACGCGCGCGCGCCACCGGCTTTACCTCTCGCATGCCCAGACGCGGATGCTGCACGGCCAGATGCGCTACAACATTCCCTCGCGTTTCCTCGAAGAGATTCCTCAGCCGCTGCTGAAATGGCTCACGCCGCGCTTTTCGCGGCAGAAGGCTTTTGCGGCGGATTTTTCCAGGCAGACCAAGACTGTCTTTCCTCGTTCAAGCGCAAAAGAAGTGGGCGGGTTCCGCATCGGGCAAAGCGTGACGCATCCCAAGTTCGGCTCGGGCGTCATCATCGACGCGGAAGGGCAGGGCACGGACGCGCGTGTGCAGGTCAACTTCGGAGCCCAAGGCGTGAAATGGCTCGCCGTGGCGGTCGCTAAGTTGCAGGCTGCTTGAGGCGGCTGGCACCGTAACGCCGGTCAGCGCTTGTCAGCGAGTAGGTGCCATACGACCTCGAGCGCGATCCAGACCAGTGGAACGAGACCGACGGCCATGACGGCTGGATCGGGATATTCGAAGACAGCGTTGGCATAGAAAAGCACGGTGGCGGCGACAAGGACGAACCGCGTCAGCTTGCGGGCTCCGAGCGACTGCGTCCAGGAGAAGCGCACGACCCTGAATGCCATGAGGTGACCCCCTTTCACGGAGCCGGCGCGACGCCGGTCCTGCGAGCCCATTGTTCGCGCGAACGCCGGCACGCGGAATCACGCAGAACGGCTAATGACCGGCCAGGTGGTGGCGGGGAGACCTACCTGAACGTATTAGTGCGAAACGGAGGTGCTTTTCGCATAATGCCTGCCCACCCGTACAACAAGCGCTGATCGACCGTGACAGCTGCCGAACCGATCAGGGTTCGCGTGAATGGAGCGATGCGCGAGCTCGCCGTGCCCGCCGAGGAGTCCGCAGTTGAGCTGCTGCGCGATCGTCTGAATCTCACCGGCACCAAGCTTGTCTGTGGCGAAGGCGTTTGTGGCGCCTGCACCGTGCTCGTGGACGGCGTGCCGATGGCGAGTTGCCTGCTGCCTGCGAGCGCTCTTGATGGCCGCGCGGTGACTACGGTCGAGGGCCTGGGGTCGGAACTGCATCCGGTGCAGCGCGCTTTCATCGCGCACGACGCGCTGCAGTGTGGTTACTGCACGCCGGGCTTTGTGGTCGAGGCGGTCGCTTTTCATGACCGCTGGCGCACGGAGCGCGGCAACGAAGAGCCTGCGCGCGAGGAGGTCGTAAAGGCGCTTTCCGGTCACTTGTGTCGCTGCGGCGCCTATGTAGGCATCATCGCGGCGGTGCAAGCGGCATGCACGGGCCGGTTCGACGCCGGCGATGCGTCCGGACCACGGATCGACGCAGCCGTCAAGGTGACAGGACGCGCTAAGTACACGACCGACATAGCGCATCCGGGCCAGCTCGAAGG
>DATFEI010000115.1:0-11627 GCA_035251315.1 Burkholderiales bacterium
CCGGCTCGCCGTACGTCGTGCCCTCGGCGATGTCGAAAGCCGGCTTGCACGTAATGACGAAGTCGCTCGCCGTGGAATGGGGCAAGTACGGCATCCGCCTTAACGCGATCGCACCCGGGCCGTTTCCAACCGAAGGCGCGCAGAAGCGGCTGCACCCCGACGAGGGATTCGAAAAGTCCTCCGATCTGAACCCGATGCGGCGTGTCGGGCGCATGGAAGAGCTGCAGAACCTTGCGACTTTCCTGATGGCGGAGGGCTGCGAGTGGCTGACCGGCGAAACCATCGCCATCGACGGTGGCGGCTACCTCGCCACCGGCGCAGCCGGCTATTACGTCGCGCTCGACAAGCTGACCGACGCCGACTGGGCACGCATGCGCGCGATGATCAAGGCCGCGAACGAGAAGGACCGCGCCGGCAGAACCGTCTGATGGCCAGCGTTCCACGGCCAGCGGCGACGCTGATCCTGCTGCGGCATGGTCTCGAAGTGCTCATGCTGCAGCGGGTTCAAACGGCCGCGTTCCTCGGCGGCGCCCATGTGTTTCCCGGCGGCTCGCTCGACCCGGAGGATCATTCCTCGCATCGCGTGACTGGCCTCACCGAAGCGCAGGCGAACGAGCGGCTGAAGGTCTCCTCGGGCGGCCTCGCCTACTACGTTGCCGCCGTGCGCGAATGCTTCGAGGAAGCGGGCGTGCTTCTCGCATGCGAAAAAGATGGAAAACCCGTTTCGGCCAAACGAGCAGAAAGCCTGCTCCATTGGCGCAAGAAGCCGTTTCGGAACATGCTCGAGGCCGAGGACCTTTACATCCCGGCGGGCGAGCTCGCTTACTACGGGCACTGGGTCACCGCGCCGGGGCGCTCACGGCGCTTCGATACGCGCTTCTTCGTAGCGATCGCACCCGAGGGGCAGCGGGGCTCGCACGACGCGGGCGAGACGGTGCACGACATCTGGACCACGCCGCGCGAAGCCCTGGAGCGTTGCGAGCGCGGGGAGCTAGAGCTCGTGCACGCGACGCAGGTATCGCTGAAGGATCTATCGCGTTTTTCGGAACCTCGCGCGGCGTACGATTACGTCCGCGCGCTGCCCGAGATCGAAGAAAACCGCGCCTGCTGGGCGCAGGGCAAGCACGGGCCGAAGATCTTCCGCCGGGCCGATCCGGCCTATTTCGAAATCCACTGGTCCGACCCGGACGAAACCGGCGAAACGACGTACGACATCGTCCCCGGAGAGCCCAAGCGCCTCGATCGCTGGGTCACGCGCGTCACCGCGCCGAACCCGGGCCTCATGACCGGCCCCGGGACGAACAGCTACATCGTGGGCGACACAGCAGTCATCGATCCCGGACCTGCGCTCGACTCTCACTTAGAGAAGCTATTGCAGGTCAGGAAGCTGAAGTTCATTTTGTGTACGCATACTCATCTCGACCACTCCCCCGCGGCGGCGCTGCTGAAGGCCAAGACGGGCGCAAAGATGCTCGGCCGCCCAGCGCCGGCAGGTCAGGACGCGACGTTCAAGCCGGACGTCGTGCTCGAGAACGGTCAGCGAGTAGAGCTGGGTGGGATTACGCTGCGCGCGATCCATACGCCGGGCCATGCGTCCAATCATGTCTGCTACATGCTGGAGCAGACCAGAATGCTTTTCACCGGCGATCACGTGATGCAGGGCTCCACCGTGGTGATCAATCCGCCAGACGGCGACATGCGCGCCTATCTGCAATCGCTCGAGCAGCTCCTCGGCGAGGACATCGCGATCATCGCGCCCGGCCACGGTTACCTGATCGGGGCGGCGCACAAGGAGCTGCGCCGACTGATCGCGCACCGTCTGAACCGCGAGCGCAAGGTGATCGCGGCGCTCGAACGGCTGGGGCGTCCCTCCCTCGACGAGATGCTGCCGCTCGTGTACGACGACGTGCCGGAGCGCGTGCACCGCGTAGCCGCACGCTCGCTCACCGCGCACCTCGAGAAGCTCGTTGCCGACGGGGCGGTGCGGGTGCGGAACGGCGCTTACACGCTGGTAAAATGAGCGCACGAATATCGCATGACCACCGACGAAGAGAAGACGACGATCCACCTGGTCGCCAACCTCGATCGCCAGGCGATCGAGAGCACGCTCGTGCAGGTGCGCAAGGAGGCGCAATCGGCGAACCTCCGGGACCTTGCCGACATGTTCCACGGCGTCGAAGGCATGCCACGCGCGCTGATCGAGCGCAACGTGCAGAACGCGCTGAAGTGGCTCGCCGACAAGCCGCATCTCAATCGCCTCGCCTCGCAGCTCGAGCTCGTCGGGCTCAACCTTCCGAACCTGAAGTAAGCTGGATTTCGACTACGATCTCTTCACGATAGGCGGCGGCTCCGGCGGAGTGCGCGCGAGCCGCGTCTCGGCGTCGTACGGCGCGAGAGTCGGGATCGCCGAGCCCGGCCGCTTCGGCGGCACCTGCGTCAACGTCGGCTGCATCCCGAAGAAGCTTTTCTCCTACGCCGCGCATTGGCGAGAAGACTTCCAGCTCGCGCGCGCCTACGGCTGGACAGTGGGCGAGGCCCGCTTCGACTGGCCGACGCTCCTCGCCAACAAGGACCGCGAGATCGCTCGGCTGAACGGCGTCTACGAGCGCGTGCTCGTCAATGCCGGGGTGGAAATCCACCGCGCTCGCGCCACGGTCATTGGACCGAACGAAGTCGACGTGGACGGCAAGCGACGGAGCGCAAAGCACATCCTCGTCGCGACCGGCTCGTGGCCCCAGCTTCCGGCGCTCCCGGGGATCGAGCAGGCGATCACCTCCAACGAGGCCTTCCACCTCGAGCGCCTGCCGCGGCGCGCGGTCGTGGTGGGCGGAGGCTATATCGCGCTCGAGTTCGCCTCCATCTTCCACGGCCTGGGCGTGGACACGACGCTCGCCTACCGCGGCAGGCGCCTGCTGCGCGGCTTCGACGCCGAGCTCGGTACGCGTATCGCCGAGGAGATGTCGGCAAAGGGTGTCGCGATCCGCTTCGGCTGCGAGCCCGCCGCGCTGCGCAAGCAAAGCGGCGAGATCGAAATCGAATTCACCGACGGCTCGATCCAGCGCACCGACCTCGTCATGTTCGCGACCGGCAGGCGCCCGAATACGGCGAAGCTCGGCCTCGAGTCGGCGGGTGTCGAGCTCGCTGCCGATGGCGCGGTAATCGTCAACAAGTATTCCGCGTCGAGCGTGCCGTCGATCCACGCGGTCGGCGACGTAACCAACCGCATCAACCTCACCCCGGTCGCGACGGCGGAGGCGATGTGGCTCGCGCGGACGCTGTTCCGCGGCGAGCCCACCCCGGTCGACCATGAGAACGTTCCGACCGCGGTGTTTGCCAACCCCAACCTCGCCACCGTCGGGTTGTCGGAGGAAAAGGCGCGCGAACGCTTCGGCGCGCTCGACGTCTACAAGACCTCGTTCCGCGCGCTCAAGCTCACCATGAGCGAGCAGCAGGAGCGCACTTTCATGAAGCTGGTGGTCGATCGCGCCAGCCAGCGTGTGGTCGGTGCACACATGATCGGTGCCGACGCCGGCGAAATCATCCAGGGCATCGCCATCGCGGTGAAGCTCGGCGCCACCAAGGCGGAGTTCGACGCGACCATCGGCATCCACCCCACGGCCGCCGAGGAGTTCGTGACGATGCGGGAAAAGACTTCCTAGCCGGGATCGTTTCTTGCTGCGCTGGCGTCACCATGCGACGCCATCAATCCTTCTGGGCGGCGAGCGCCGCACTGCCGCAGTTCAGCCCGATGCAGGAGAACGTCCATGTCGACGTCTGCATCGTCGGCGCCGGGATTTCCGGCCTCACTACCGCCTATCTCCTCGCGCGCGCCGGCAGGCGCGTCGCGGTGCTGGACGACGGCCCGGTCGGCGGCGGCATGACCCAGATGACGACCGCCCACATCACCAACCAGCTCGACGATCGGTACTTCGAGCTCGAGAAGGTGCGCGGCCGCGACGCCGCGCGGCTCGCCGCTGACAGCCACAGCGCGGCGATCGACCGCATCGAGACCATCGTGCGCCAGGAGTCGATCGACTGCGACTTCACCCGGCTCGATGGATATCTCTTCCTTGCCGAGGGCGATACGCGCGAGACGTTGGAGCACGAGCTGGAAGCCGCGCACCGGGCCGGGCTCGGCGCCGTGGAGCTCCTCGAGCGTGCGCCTTACGGGTCTTTCGACACTGGGCCGTGCCTGCGCTTCCCCAACCAGGGGGAGTTTCATCCGCTCAAGTACCTCGCGCGCCTGGCGCAGGCGATCGTGCACGACGGCGGCCGCATCTTCACCGGCTCGCACGCAGACGACATCGAGGGCGGTGTGCCTGCGCTCGTGCATGTCGGCAAGCACGTGCTCACCGCGGATGCCGTGGTCGTGGCGACCAATGCCCCGGTCAACGACCGCGTCGCCATCCACACCAAGCAGGCACCCTATATGACCTACGTCATCGGCGCGCGCATCCCGCCGGGCTCGGTGCCTCGCGTGCTTGCCTGGGACACGGGCGACCCGTATCACTACATCCGGACCTACCAGGATCTCCTGATCGTCGGCGGCGAGGACCATAAGACCGGCCAGGCCGACGACACGCCCGAACGCTACGCGCGGCTTGAAGCTTGGGCGCGAGCGCGATTTCCGCAGATCGGCGAAGTCGAGCTCGCGTGGGGCGGCCAGGTCATGGAGACCTACGACTACCTCGCCTTCATCGGACGCAATCCGATGGACCACGAGAATGTCTACGTCGTTACCGGCGATTCGGGCATGGGCATCACCCACGGCACGATCGCCGGCATGCTGCTTTCCGACCTGATCCTCGGCCGGCCAAACCCGTGGGAAGCGCTCTACGATCCTTCGCGCGTAACGCTGCGCGCCGCCGGCGACTTCGCACGCGAGAACTCCAACGTGGCGCTGCAGTACACGGACTGGCTGACGGCCGGCGACGTCGGCTCGGTCGATGAGATTCCGCCCGGCAGCGGCGCCCTCGTGCGCCAGGGCCTGGAAAAGCTCGCGGTGTACCGCGACGACGAGGGCCAGCTGCACGCCTGCGAGGCGAAATGCCCGCATCTGGGCTGCCTCGTGCACTGGAACTCCGCCGAGACAACCTGGGATTGCCCCTGCCACGGCTCGCGCTTCGATCGCTATGGTAAGGTGATCAACGGACCGGCAAACCGCGATCTCGCGCCGGCCGAGCGCTCCCAGGAGCAGCGCGCAGCCTGAAGACAAACCCCGGCTTCACCGTACGCATGACCATCGAGCGCGACGCGCTCGAGGTCTACAACTTCGTTCTGGATGCGAGAAACCTCCCCAAGTGGGCCTCGGGCATCGACGCCGGAGCGAAGGTGCGTTTCGTCGAGCGCAACAAGTACGGTGTGCTCGACCACTACGTCAGCATCCGCTCGCGGTCGGAAGTCTACGTGCCGATGCGCGTCTTTCCCAACGGTGAAGGCGCCGAAGTCCTCCTCACGATATTCCGCCAGCCCGGGATGAACGACCAGAAGTTCGCCGAGGACACGCAGTGGGTGCGGCGCGACCTCGAGGCGCTCAAGGAGCTGCTCGAGAAGAAAACCTAGGTAATCGCGCGCCATACCAGCGAGGTGCCGGAGGCGAGCAGAAGGAGCGCCACGGCGCGCATGAGCGCATCGCGCGAAATGCGCAAGAAGATCTTGCGCGCAACCCAGATGCCGAGGAGACAGGAAGGGACCACGGCAAGGGCCGTCAGCCAGACTTCGCGGTTCAGCAGGAGCCCTGTAAGCAGGAAAGCGATCAGGCGCAGCGAGATGCTGGTGAGCGTCGCGAGGCCGAGGGTGGCGCGGAACTGCTCCTTGGTGAGCCCGCGCTGCGAGAGGTAGATCGCGTACGGCGGGCCGCCGGCGCCGAACACGGTGCTGGTAATGCCCCCGGCGAGGCCGGCGACCCACGCCCAGCGCGAAGAAACGACTCTTGCAGTCGCCCGCCGGACGAGGCTCAGGATCGCGAAGGAAACTACGAAAACCCCGAGCAACAGCATGCCCGCGGCGCGCGGCAGATTGACGAGCACGGTCACGCCGAGCGCGGTGCCGGCCACGATCATCGGCACGAGGCGGGCCCATTCCGCGCGCACGGCGTTCTTAGGCTTCTCCAGGCCGATGCTGAGCGCGGCGGCAAGGTCGGCAAGCACGAAGAGCGCCAGCGCGAACTTGAGCGGAACCAGGTGTGTCGCGAGCGGGATCGTGACCAGCGCCGCGCCGAACCCAGTTACGCCGAAAATCAGCGCGCCGAGAAACGCGATCCCGGAAAGGAAAACGACTTCGGCCGCGCCGATCAGACCTTGACGTCGGGATTGAGCGAGTACAAGCCCGTCAGCTTCGCAGTGCCGAGCACATGACCCCTCATTGCATTGATCACGTCGGCCGCCCTGAACTTGCGTTGCACCGGGCATTTCTCGACGTCGAGCGCGAACAGCGTGAAGATGTAATGGTGCGGGATCGAGTCGTTCCACGGCGGGCACGGCCCGTCGTAGCCGAAGTAGTCGCCCGCCATCTTCGGGTCGTTCGCGAACCAGGCGGTGTAATCGTTAAGGCCCTGCCGCGTGCTGCGAGACGCGGGCGGACCGCTCTTACCCTTCACCGTGACGCCGTCGGAGAATTCCCCGTCGCGCACCGGCGAGCCGCTCGCCGGCATGTCCACCAGGAGCCAGTGACAGAAATTCACGCGCGGCAACGAGGCCGGGATGGTGCGCCCTTGCTGGTTGACTTCTTCAAGCCTCGAGGGTACGTCGGGATCGTGGCAGAGGATCACCACCGATTGCGTGCCCTTCGGCAGGTCGCTCCACGCGAGGTGCGGGTTGCGATTCGGACCGGGCCTGACGCGCGCCACGCGGTCGGGCACGCAGAACGCGTAGTACTCGGGGAGCGCGCCGCCGTCCACGAAGCTCTCGCTGGTGAACTTCACGGCGCGATTATAAGCTCGGCTGCAGTGCAGGGATTCATGACGCGCAGGCGCGAGACGTAGCGCGTGAACGGAAGGCCGAAGCGCGATTCGAGCTCGGCCGCGCGCTCGCGCAGCGAGCTCCACGCGATGCGCGGCGACGCGCCCTTCAGGGCGAAAACGAGAATGTTCGGGTCGTACAGCGCCGGCAGCGCCAGCACCGCGCCGCCGAAGGCGCGTTCCAGGCGCTCGAGCGTCAGATCGAGCTTCGGATCGTCGTTCATGAAATTGACGACCAGCGCGCCCGGCTCGACGAGCGCGAGAAAAGCGCCGTCGTAGAACTCGCGGCTCGCGAGCCGCGGCACGTGCAGCTCGTCATCGAACGCATCGACGATCAGCACGTCGCAGCACTCGGGCTCGAGCGCCTCGGCGCCGTCGCCGACCTCGACTTTCAGCCGCGCGCTGTCGGGCGGCAGCGCGAAATGCTCGCGCGCTGCGGCGACCACGCGCGCGTCGAGCTCGACGGCTCGCACCCTGGTGGCACGCAGTCTGCGGTAGAAGAACTTCGCAAGCGAGCCGCCACCCAGGCCGATCATCAGCGCCTCGCACGGCTCGGGGTGGAAGAGAAGGAACGCCATCATGCAACGCGTGTAGTCGAGCGCGAGCGCGTACGGGTCCTCGATGCGCATCGAGCTCTGGATCGCCTCGCCCCCGACGTGCAGCGTGCGCACGCCGCGCGACTCGCTAACTGCTATAGAGGGTCTGCCGTTTCTTGCCATGCACGAGCGGAGCGACGCATGCCGCGGCCGCGAACGAAAACAGCGCGCCCGCGGCGATCGGCGCCTGATAGCTGCCCCACGCGTCGTAGGCGACGCCGGCGAGCCACGGGCCGAACAGCGTGCCGATGCCGCAGCCGGTATAGAGGCAGCCGATGATGCCGGTCACCGAGCGCGGCCCATAAAGATCCATCACGATGGTGGGCAGTAGCGCCACGTACGCGCCATAGCAGGCGCCGAACACGACGGCGAAGAGAGCGAGAGCCCAATACGCGCTGGCCGTCCACCACAGAACGAACATTGCGCCGAGGCCCGCGTACATCGCCGCGAGCGATGGGATGCGGCCGAGTCGGTCGGCCGGGCCGCCGATCGCAAAGCGGCCGACCAGGCTGCCCAGGCCGATCAGGCTCACCAGCGTCACACCCCGCGCGGCGCCATGGCCGGCGTCGACGGCGTATGGGCCAAGATGCACCATCGGCACGAAGAGGCCGATGCAGCTTAGCAGTAGCGACGCGAAGAGCAGCCAGAAGGGCAGCGTCTTCACCGCCGCGGCCAGTGGAATACCCTCCCTGGATCCGAGCCTCCTATGCTCCGCTTCCTTGATGACCGCCGCAGCCAGACCGCCCAATACGACCGCGAAGAGCGCAAACGCGAGATAAGCGCCGCGCCAGCCGAAGGCGCCGATCCACCACGCGGCGATGAGCGGGCCGGCGATATTGCCGGCGCCGATCCCGGCCACCGCCAGCCCGGAAGCGAGAGCTCGGTTCGCCTTGAACCACGGCTGTACCGCGCCGATGGAAGGCACGTAGGTAAGGCCGACGCCGAGGCCGAGGCCGATGCTGTAGGTAGCGTAAAGCACGCCCAGCGAGCGGGCCTCGGCCGCGACCCAGAGCGCCGCTGCGGTGCACGCCACGCCGGCGAGCGCGACGCGCCGAACTCCATAGCGATCGGCGAGAACGCCGGCGGGCGCGCCCGACAGGAACCAGACGAACGCCGCCAGCGAGAACACGAGCGCGATGTCGCCGCGCGAGGCGCCGAACTCGGCTTCAAACGCGCCGAAGAAGGCGGCGAACGAGTAGGCGGCGCTGAAGCCGACGAACATCAGGGTGAAGGCCGCGCCGACCACCACCCAGCCGTAGGCCGGATCGCTTCTCAACGCTTCTTCTTCTTTTTCTTCGTGGAAGACCTCTTCGGCGCGCCGAGCGCCGCGATCACCTCGACCTCGAGCAGCAAATCAGGGTCGACCAGGCGCTCGACGCCAACCAGCGTGCTCGCTGGCAGCGCACCCTCCTTCAGGAAGCGGCTGCGCACCTCGCGATAGGCATTCACGCGCTCGGCGTGCATGCCGACCATGTACCCGTTCATTTTGATGACGTCGTCCCATCCCGCACCCGCAGCCTGAAGGGCGGCGGTGACGTTCCTGAACACCTGCTCGCTCTGCGCGCGCATGTCGCCCTTGCCCACGACGTTGCCGCTCGCATCCCAGCTCACCTGCCCGGAGATCGTCACCAGCTTCGCAGCCCCCTCGATCGAAACGGTATGCGTGTAGAAGCGCGGAACGCTGAGCTCCTTGGGGTTGGCATATTGCTTCTTCATGGATGAAGAGCATAGCGGACCCATCGATGGTCCAAAAGACCCCGCGGGGAGTGCACGTCGAGCGGGCTCAAGCGGGCTTCTTGGCCCGCCCGCGCCAGGGCTTAAGCCATGGCCTGCAGGCGGCGAAGCACCGCGTCGAAAGCGCCCTGTTCGGAAGTGGCGGGCGAGTCTGCGGGAGCGCGCACTATCAATTCGAGAAAGCCCAGGGTCTCGAGCTGCTCGATCCAGTCCAGCACTTGCCTTCGAGGATAGGCGCTCATGCCGTCAGTGATAGAAGCCGACGGTGTCTCGTTACGCACCAACCGCAGGACGGCGCGATACCACACCGGTACGGATCGCTTGCTTTTCAACGCTTTCACACCAGCCGCTGTGAGGCGATATGTGCGCGTGGTGTCTTCTGGCATCGAGGCTCCCTGCGGTGCCATTCTTCCGGAAACGTGCACGAGCGGCCAGCGCACGCCCCCGGCCTTACAAAGTCTTTCCAAACCCTGCCACTTTTGCCGCAGAAACGCCGGCCTGCGAGCCCACTGACAGGTGGGCAAGCCGCCCCGGGGGATTAACGTTCCGGGGAGGGCAGTATGGCCCCCGGGGCGAAGTCACGCTTACCGCACACGCAGGATAGGCATTCCGCGCCGCCCTTCGCATGAGAGGATCGAGCCATCCGCAGGACACGGTTGTACTAGGCCAAGCCAGTACCGCGCAGCACTACAAAAAACATTGCTGCTACTTCTCAGACAGACGTGAGCGCAATGGAGGAAGCCCTGGCGCATGTCGAGAGCCTGATCGTCACACAAGGTGCTGGGGATCCAATCGAAGTGCTCGCCGCACGAATCGATGTGCTGCGCCTGCAGATCTATATCGTGCAGGACATCCTGCGGTCGTTGATTGAAGCTACGTCTTGCGAAGCGGGTCTTAAGAAATCGAGCTAGTCACCATCGCCACCGCGAACGCCATCGCGAGCGAAGCGGCGATCAGCAAGGCGTCCGCGAGCAAGCTCGGCTTCGTTGCTCTCGTACGCATCTCGCGGATGGCCTTCATACAGCACGACTCTGCGCCCGGTAGCGCGCCGCCGCCTGATGCAGCTATCTGAAAAAGCCTAGGACAATGTGCCCAGGCGGAAGCTAGTACGGCCTTCAACTGTCCGGCACGCCGGTTGTGGCTGGGCGGCTACAGCCGTCCCTTGGTGAACCAGCCGATTGGATGGCGAATCGACGGCCGTCAACAGCATGTGCAGAGCGTTGTGGACGTTCTCCGCCGGCATTGCCTGGTAGGCCCATCGTGCTGCCGCAAGGAAGTCCTGCTCGGTGATCGAGTCGCCCTGTGCGCTTCGCCGCCAGATTGAATATAGTTCTGTGAGTGACTCGTCCATTGCGCTTTGGACTACTTTGTGGGGGGTCAAAGCATATCTTAAGCCATGCACGTGGAAACAATGGCTTGTGGGCTGGTCGGGGGCCCGTTGTAAAAAATATCGACAGTACTCCGATCACTCTCCTGAGGCCGCCTACGTAGCGCCGACCGTAAACAGCGCCACCACCTCAAGCAATCGGCTGGTGTCCAGGGGTTTCTTGAGATAGGCCTCGGCGCCGAGTTTCCGACTGCGTTCTTCCACCTGCTTGTCGGCGGTTAGAAATACCACCGGGATGTGCCGCGTCTTCGGGTCAGTTTTCAGGGCCTGGACGAGCTCGTAGCCGCTTAAGTAGGGCATGTGCACGTCGACGACAATGAGATCCGGGGACGCCTTCAGCACAAGGTGCCCGCCTGCGATCCCGTCCTCCGCGAGTAAGACCTCATAGCCGGCTTTCTCCAGATGCGTCTTCAGCAGCCCGAGCATCGATGTGTCGTCATCGATGACGAGGATCTTCACTCGGGACTGGCGCGGGCGAGGACTCATTCCCTTATTGCGGCGGCGTCAAAGTGGGACGGTTTTTCCGAAACGAGTTCTTTACCGCGATCTTCCCGTCTCGAAAGGTGAAAAGATCGCAACCGTAGACTTCGACGCGAGCGCCATCGGCTTTCGTCCCCGTGAACGTCCACTCGGAAACCCCTCTGTCCCCGGCGACAAAATGGCGCGCGCTATTCCAGCGGGCGTCGGGAAACGTCGACCAGACCTCCGCAAAGCCAGCTCGCACGGCTTCGCGGCCCGTGTACCGAGTGCCGCATACGTCCGGTCCTGCAGACGCTTCAAAAACACAGTCGTCGGTCATGAACGTCATGAGCGCATCAACGTCGTGCCGATTCCACGCATCAGCAAATGCCTGGAGGACATCGGTGGTGATCTCCACTATTGCATCCGGCGTCATCGGATTGCTCCTACTCTGCTGGCGCTGCGCGCTTTCGTCTTTGAAGCATCACGAGAA
>DATFEI010000070.1:0-16509 GCA_035251315.1 Burkholderiales bacterium
TCGGCGACTGCGTCGTGAAGGTGATCTGAGCGAGGCCGGCAAGGCGCGCGGCCTCCATCACGCGGATCACCGCCTGGTGCGTCGCGTTCGCGTCGGCGCTGATCACCACCACCGGCTCTTGCAGCGGCGCGGCGGCGCGGCGCAGCTCGTCGGCGAGCTGCTCGATCGAGCGAAACGGCACCGGGCTGCGGTTGACGACGTATTGGCCTTGCGCGTTCACGAGTACTGTCACCTCGTTCGGCCGCTGGACCTGGCGGTCGGCCCGCGCCGAGGGCAGGTTGATCTGCAGCTCGGTGTACTTGGAGTACGTGGTGGTGATCATGAGGAAAATCAGGATCACCAACATCACGTCGATCATCGGCACGAGGTTGATCTCGAGCGGCTCCTTCTCCTTGCCGCGCTGGAAGTTCACGCCGCGCGCTCGCCGTGCACGATGTCGATGAGCTTGGCCGCAAGCTGCTCCATCTCGACCACGAAGCCGTCCACCTTGGCCCTGAAATGGCGGTAGAAGATGAGCGCGGGGATCGCGATCGCGATGCCGAACGCGGTGTTGTAGAGCGCAATCGAGATGCCGTGTGCGAGCTGCTGGGGGTTCGTGCCGCCGCTGGGCGACTGTGAGCCGAAGATCTCAATCATGCCGATCACCGTACCGAACAGGCCAAGAAGCGGCGCCGCGGTGGCGATGGTCCCCAGAGTGGTGAGGAAGCGCCCGAGCTCGTGCGCCACGCCGCGGCCCGCCTCCTCGATCGCCTCCTTCATCACGTAGCGCGAACTTTTTAGGTTGCGCAGGCCTGCGGCAAGGACGACGCCGAGCGGCGAGTCGCGGGAGAGACGATCGATCACCTCCGGCGAAAGTCCATGCCGCTGGTACACCGCTATCACTTGGTCAAGCAGCGTCGGCGGGATGATGCGGCTTGCACGTAGCGAGACCGAGCGCTCGATGATCAGAGCGACTGCGATGACGGAGGCAAAAAGCAGGAACCAGATTGGCCAGCCGGCGGCCTGGACGATCGCGAACAACGCGTTTCCTTATCGTTATTTTGGCTGCTTGCGCGCCGACTCTAAGCCAAAGCGTTGCAGCGGAGCAAGTTCCGCGCTGCAGCAAAAGCGCTGCATGGCCCTGGCGCGAACTCATGACACGCTGAGGTGTAGTGGATTTTGCGATATCCACAAAAAACTGTGGATAAGTTTGTGGACTGCTGCTGAATAGATTGTCACATGCCCGTTGCAAAGCGGGTCGAGTCGGTGGCGATCAAAATTTGAGCAGAATTTTCCGCCGACGCGACAGCCCGTTACGCAAAAGAATCGGGCTCCGCGAGCATTTCTGTCGCTTCCCGGCGCCACTGCGTCCGGAATGTGGATTAGTGTAGGCTCGCCTGCGCCTCCTGAGACCGATGCAGAACGATATTCCAGGCGCCGCTGTAGCCTCCGGCCTACGCATATTGTCGGTCGTGGAATTGCTGCGCAGCGTCCGCAACCTGCTCGAGAGGCGCTTTGCGCTCGCCTGGGTGCGCGGCGAACTGTCCAACCTGTCGCGCGCCCCTTCGGGACACTGCTACTTCACCCTCAAAGACCGCGCGGCGCAGGTTGAATGCGTGATGTTTCGCAGCCGCGCCGCGCTCCTCGACTGGGAGCCGCGCGACGGCATGCAGGTCGAGGTTCGGGCGCTCGCCACCCTTTATGAGCCGCGAGGGCGATTTCAACTCACGGTCGAGATTATGCGCCGCGCCGGCCTCGGCCCGCTCTATGAACGATTTCTCGGGCTCAAGGAAAAGCTCGGCGCCGAGGGACTGTTCGACGAGGGGATCAAACGCGAGCTGCCCGCGCATCCACGCCGCATCGGGGTGCTCACCTCGCTCGCGGCCGCCGCGCTGCGCGACGTTTTAACTACGCTCGCGCGCCGCAACCCGGCGATCGAGGTAATCGTTTACCCTGTCCCGGTGCAGGGTGATGGCGCGGCCGAGCGCATCGCGGCGATGCTCGCGCGGGCCAGCCGGCGCGCCGAATGCGACGTCCTGCTGCTCGTGCGCGGCGGCGGTTCGATCGAGGACTTGTGGCAGTTCAACGAGGAGCCGGTGGTGCGCGCGATCCGCGCTTGCGGCATTCCCGTAGTCGTCGGCGTCGGCCACGAAACCGACTTCACCATCGCTGACTTCGCCGCCGACCGGCGCGCGCCCACTCCCACCGCGGCCGCCGAGCTCGTCAGTCCACCGCTCGCCGAGCTTGCCGCGCGCGTGGCCGCGAGCGTTCGCTCCCTGCACAAGGAGGTGGACAGAAAGCTGCGCTACGCGGCGCAGGCGCTCGACGCGTGCGCCCGGCGTCTGGTGCATCCGGCGCAGCGGCTGCGCTCGTCTCGAGAGCTCGTCGCTCAGCTCACCGCACGCCTCGCATTTGCCTTCTCTCACAAGGTGCACCGCTGCCAGGCGCACCTTGGGCAACTAAGCGCCACCCTGACATCGGTGGATCCGACAGCGGTGCTCGCCCGCGGCTACAGCATCACGTACAGCGCATCGGGCGAGGTGCTGCGTACCGCGGCCGCCGTGCGGCCAGGCGAGCGCATCCGCACGACCCTGGCGCAAGGTCGCCTCGAAAGCGAAGTTAAGAAAACCGCGACTTGAGCTTTATGGGCCACCGTCTTACCAAGATCGCGACCCGCACCGGCGACGGCGGCGAAACCGGGCTCGGCGACGGCTCGCGCGTGCCGAAGGACCATCCGCGCGTCGGCGCCCTCGGCGAAGTCGACGAGCTCAACTCGGTCCTCGGGCTCATCCTTGCGGAGGACATTCCGGAAGAGTTCCGCAGCGTGCTCGTCGCCGTGCAGCACGACCTTCTCGACCTTGGCGGCGAACTCAGCATTCCCGGCCACGCGCTACTCAAGGCCGAGCGCGTCGAGTTTCTCGACGGCGAGATCGAGAAGCTCAACAAGACGCTCGCACCCCTCAAGGAATTCATCCTGCCGGGGGGAAGCCGCGCCGCGGCCACGGCACATCTGGCGCGCACCGTGTGCCGGCGAGTCGAGAGGAGTGTGGTGGCGCTTGGGCGCAAGGAGCGCGTGAGCGAGCCCGCGCGCCAGTACCTGAACCGGCTTTCCGACCTGCTCTTCATCGCGGCACGGGTGCTCAACCGCGCTGCAGGAGTGGAAGACGTTCAGTGGCGCCACCAGCGCAAGCGCTAGTTACACGGGCTTGTGTAAAGTACTGGTGATGGCCGAGATGCGCATCTACAACGTCGACGCGCTGGGCAAGCCGCTAGGGCAGTACTCGCATGTCACGCGCGTAGCCGCGCGCGAGTTCCTGTTCATCGCGGGCATGCTGGCGCCTGGCGCGAGCTTCGACGAGCAGTGCAGCGGCGTTTTCACGCAGATCAATGAGGCGCTCAAGTCTGCGGGCGCGGGCTGGCAGAACATCGTGCAGTTCACCACCTACCTCGTGCACTCGCAAGACATCCCGAAGTTCATGCAGTGGCGCCTGCGCGAGTTGCCGGGCATGTTCCCCGGCGGGGCCTACCCGCCCAACACGCTCGTGGTCGTCGACCGGCTGGTGCAGGAGCAGTTCCTCATCGAGGTGCAAGCGATCGCGGCTATTTGACCTCTTCGGCGACGAACGCTTCGTCGCGCTTCTTGCGGATCGTCGGCAGCGCGACGATAACGAGCAGGATCACCGACGCAATGATGAAGCCGGCGCTGATCGGCTTGGTGACAAAGGTCATCGGGTCGCCGCGCGACAACAGCATCGCGCGTCTCAAGTTCTCCTCCATCAGCGGGCCGAGGATGAAGCCGAGGATCATCGGCGCGGGCTCGCATTCGAGCTTGACGCAGACGTAGCCGAGAATGCCGAAGATCGCCATGATCAGCACGTCGAAGGGATTGTTCGACAGGCTGAACACGCCGATCGACATGAACACCAGGATCGACGGATAGAGGTAGCGGTACGGCACGGTGAGCAGCTTGATCCACATGCCGATCAGCGGCAGGTTGAGGATCACGAGGAAGGCGTTGCCGACCCACATCGAAGCAATCAGCCCCCAGAAGAGCTGCGGCTTCTCGTTCATCACCTGCGGGCCGGGCGCGATGCCCTGGATCATGAGCGCGCCGATCATGAGCGCCATCACCGCGTTGCCCGGGATGCCGAGCGTCAGCATGGGAATGAACGAGGTCTGCGCGCCAGCGTTGTTGGCCGCTTCCGGGCCGGCCACGCCTTCGATCGCGCCCTTGCCGAACCGCTCCGGGTGTCTGGAGAGCTTCTTCTCCACGGTGTAGGCGCCGAACGAGGACAGCAGCGCGCCGCCGCCGGGCAGGATGCCGAGAAACGAGCCGAGCGCGGTGCCGCGCAGGATCGGCGCCCAGGAGCGCTTGAGGTCCTCCTTCGTCGGCAACAGGTTCTTCACCTTGCCGGTGAACACTTCGCGCTTGTCGCCCTGCTCGAGGTTGGCGATGATTTCCGCTGTGCCGAACATTCCCATCGCCACCACGACGAAGCCGATGCCGTCGGAGAGCTCCGGGATGTCGAACGTGAAGCGCAGCACGCCCGAGTTGACGTCGGTGCCGATCAGCCCCAGCAGCAGCCCGAGGATCACCATCGCGATCGCCTTTATGAGCGAGCCGTGCGCGAGCACTGTGGCGGCGACCAGGCCGAGCACCATGAGCGAGAAGTACTCCGCCGGGCCGAACTTGAGCGCCACCTCCGCGAGCGGCGGCGCCGCCATGGCGATGACCAGGGTCGCGACGCAGCCGGCGAAGAACGAGCCGATCGCGGCAATCGCGAGCGCCGGCCCGGCGCGCCCCTGGCGCGCCATCTGGTAGCCGTCGAGGCAGGTAACCACCGAGGCCGCCTCGCCCGGCAGGTTGACGAGGATCGAGGTGGTCGAGCCGCCGTACTGCGAGCCGTAATAGATCCCGGCGAGCATGATCAGCGCCGCGACCGGGTTGAGGTTGAAGGTGATCGGCAGCAGCATCGCGATCGTCGCCACCGGCCCGATGCCGGGCAGCACCCCGATCAGCGTGCCGAGCAGCACGCCAATCGCGGCGTACAGCAGGTTGATCGGCGTGACCGCGACCGAAAAGCCCAGCAGCAGGTTGTTGAAGATCTCCATCGCGGCGCTACAGTCGGATCGGGCAGTTGTCGATGAAGCTCGGGCAGATCGGGAACGGCAGCGTCAGTCCCTTCACGAACACGAGCAGCGAGAACACGATCAGGATCAAGTAGAGGATGGTGACCTCCTTCCACTTGAACTCGTGCCCGCCGAACGCGGCGATGAACACCAGCGCTGCGGTGGCGAGGATCAGGCCGAGCGGCTTCATCAGGTAGCCGTACACCACGCAAGCGCCCGAGATCAGGATCAGCGGCCGGAAATTGAACCGCGGGATCCTGGGCCCCGCCATGGCGAGCGACTCGAGCAGCACGAGCACGCCGAGGAACGCGAGCAGGCCGCCGAGCACCGTCGGGAAGTAGGCCGGCCCCATGCGCACGGCCGTGCCCATCTGATAGTGGGTCACGGCCCAGATCATGAAGAACAAGCCGAAGCCGATGAACATCAGCCCGGCCCAGAACTCCTTGGGCCCCCTGATCTTGATCTTCATCCTCTCCTCCGCCGCTGGCGCGGTCTGCGGCGAAGTGTAGCATGCGCCCCCCATGCAACTGCTTGCAGCGATTCTCTTCGTCCTCGCGCTTGCGGGCTGCGGCGAGCGACCCAAGCTCGAGCGGCTTGCGCCGGACGCGGTAGTGCTCGCCTTCGGCGATAGCCTCACGTATGGCACCGGCGCCGCCGAGGACGAGAGCTATCCGGCGCAGCTCGAGAAGCTCATCGGGCGGCGCGTCGTACGCGCCGGCGTGCCGGGCGAGGTGACCGCGCAAGCGCTCGTTCGGCTGCCCGCTGCGCTCGACGAGCACGCGCCGCGGCTCGTGCTGCTGTGCATTGGCGGCAACGATTTCCTGCGGCGGCTGGGCAACCACCAGGTGGAAGAAAACGTGCGCGAGATGGTGAAGCTCGCGCAAAGCCGCGGCGTTGCGGTGCTTCTGATCGGCACACCGGAGCCGGGCTTTAGCGTTTCGCCGCCCTCTTTTACGGCGACATCGCCAAGGAGTACCGCGTGCCCTACGAAGGCGCGATCGTGGGCGAAGTGCTGAAGGACCGAACTCTCAAGGCCGATCCCATCCACCCGAACGCGCGCGGCTACCGCGTCATCGCCGAGCGCCTTGCCGCGACGCTAAGGGAAAGCGGAGCGATCTGAGCCGGCCCAGATCCTGCGGCCGGTCGAGGTCCCAGACGCGGGGCAGCGCGCGCCAGCGGTATCGAGCGAGCTTCTTCACCGTGTCCGCGTACACGCGCTCGCTTCCCCAGTCGATGCTCTCAAAGAGCGCGGGAATTGGCTTCCTCAGTCCGATGAGCGCGTAGCCGCCGTCCTCCGCGGGAGCAAGCACCGCGTCGTAGCCCCCGCGCAGCCAGCGTGCCGCGCGCCGCAGATCCCGCGCGCTGAGCATCGGGCAGTCGGTGCCGATGAGGATCGCTTTCCGCGATCTGCAAAATGCGTGCTGCATGCGTTCGCCAAGATCGCGCCCTCGCTGAAGCTGCGCTCCCTTGAATAGCGAATGCCTGCGTGTCAGATGCAGCTCTACAGGTCCGCACCTTGCAGCGCGCGCAGTGCGCAGCGCGTGCAGCGTGAGCCGCACGTGCAGGCGCGCAGCCCGCCAGGGGCCCAGGCGCGGAATGAGCCGCGTCTTCGCCTCCCCGGGCACGGGAGCCTTGGCGAACACGATGATCACCGGTGGTAGATCCGCGCGAGATGCTCGGGACGCGCGCCGAGGAAGTACATTAGGCGCAGGCGCCACATGAGGACGATGGTGCGCAGCACGCCGCGCGACTCCCAGCGACGGCCCGAGGTGACTACGCGCTCGCGCCGGCACGCGGGCGGTCCGAAACGTTTCATCGCCTTGCAGAACGCCACATCCTCCATCAGCTCGATGTCGGGAAAGCCGGGAAACACTTCGCGGCGCACGAAGATCGCCTGGTCGCCCGTCGCGATGCCGGTAAGGCGGGAGCGCAGGTTCATGGTGCAGGCGACGATCCTAAGCAGCGGATGGCGAGCGTCGATTTCAACGTCGAATCTTCCCCAGGGAAAAAGGCGCAGGGATTGGAAGATCAGCTCGTCGGCGCCTTGCGGCAGACGAGTGTCCGCGTGCAGAAAGACAAGCGCATCCCCGGTCGCCGCGGCGGCGCCGGCGTTCATTTGCAGCGCGCGCCCGCGCGGGGCGCTTAGCGCATGGTCGCACAGGCCCCGCGCCAGCTCGGGCGTTCCATCGCTGCTGCCACCATCAACCACGATTACCTCGTGGCCGCCAGCGCGCAGTGGCGCAAGCGCCTCGAGGGCGGCGCGGATTCCGGACGCCTCGTTCAGCGCGGGGACGACGACCGAGAGTCGTTGAGCGCCCAATCGTAGTCCAGGAACACGAGACGCGGGCTCGCGCCGGCCGGCATGCCGAGGACACCGGCGTAGCGGGCGAAATACTCCTCGCGCGGCTCGAAGTCCTCCTTGTACCAGTCGAAGATCTTCGACACTTCGAGGCGTCCGTCGCGGAATCGGTTGCGCGTGCGGTCGGACAGGAAGCGCCGGGCCTGCTCCTCGAGCTGCTCGTCCAGGCGCGCGGCGACGTAGGCTTCCTCGCGCAGCATCGGGCAACCGATCGAGGCGCAGTTCACCGCGTAGTGGATGCGCGGCTCGCGGTAGCGCTTGCGCAGGATGCCGTGCTCGATGCCGTCGAGGCTCATGCTGCGCCCGAGGAGTGTGAAAAACTCGTCGCGGAATGGATTGCCGAAGAACTTGCCGAAATCCCAGATCGACTTGATGTCCGGGTAGCGCGCGAGGATCTTCTCAACCGTGTAGGCATTGTAGGCGTTGATCAGGAAGGCAACCTGCTCGCCGCGTGACCAAGCCCCGAACTCCTGCTCGCCCACGCGCGACAAGGAGTGCAGGTATTCCGTCAGGGCGGCGCGCTCTTTTGCCATGCCCTGGTAGTTCACCTGCGAAGCCTTGCCGCCCTCGAGCAGAATCACGTGCTTCTTGAGCATCGCGTCCCACGATTTGTGCGACCGGTCGAACGCCCATGCCGGTAGGGCGAGCATGAGCAAAGCGACAAGAAAGATCTCTCTCATCCCCGCCGCCACGCGTGCAGCCGCTCCATCGCCGCGAGCATGCGCTGCGGCGCATGCGCCTTCTTCCACGCGCCGGCGGCGTACTTGTTCGCCTCGGCGAGCGTCGGGTAGATGTGGATCGTGCCGAGGATCTTGTTCAGTCCATAACCGTGGCGCATCGCGGCGACGAACTCGGTGAGAAGATCGCCAGCGTGCTCGCCGGCGATCGTGGCGCCGAGGATCCGATCGGTGCCCGGTACGGTCAGCACCTTGACGAGGCCGTGCGCGGCTTCATCGGCGATCGCCCGGTCGAGATCATCGATACCGTACACCGAGACCTCGTATGCGACGTTGCGCTCTTTCGCCTCGGTCTCGTTGAGCCCGACGCGCGCCACCTCAGGATCGGTGAATGTCGCCCACGGGATGACCGAGTAGTCGGCGCGAAACTTCTTCAGCCAGCCGAAAAGCGCGTTCACGGAGGCGTACCAGGCCTGGTGCGCGCCGACGTGCGTAAACTGGTAGGGGCCGGCGACGTCGCCGCACGCATAGACGTTCGGGTAGAGCGTCTGCAGGAACTCGTTGGTCTCCACCGTGCGCGCCTTGGTGACCGGGATACCGAGCTCCTCGAGCCCGTAGCCCTTGGTGCGCGCCACGCGGCCCACCGCGCAGAGCAGCGCGTCGAATTCCACGCGCACCTCGCGGCCCTGGTGCTCGCACACGAGCACTTTTTCTTTGAGGAACTGCTTCGCCCTGTGACCCACGAGCACGTTGACGCCGTCCGCGCGCATGCGGCTCGCCACCATCTCGGAAAACTCCGGGTCCTCACGCGGCAGGATGCGCGCGAGCATCTCCACCTGCGCGACGCTCGAGCCCAGGCGCGCGAACGCCTGTGCGAGCTCCGAGCCGATCGGGCCGCCGCCCAGGACGAGGAGCCGCCGCGGCAACTTGCGTAGCCCCCAGACGGTGTCCGAGGTCAGGCACTCCACCTCCTCGATGCCCGGAATCGGGGGAATGAAGGGCTCCGCGCCGGCGGCGATCACGATCGAGCGGGTGGTCAGCGGCTTGCCGTCCACTTCCACGGTCCAGGGGGTGGTGATCCGCGCCTCCCCCTGAATGCATTCGACACCGAGCGCGGTGTAGCGTTCGATCGAATCGTGCGGCTCGATGGTTCGGATGATGCGCTGCACGCGCTCCATCACCTCCGCGAAGTCAAACTCTGCCGTTGCGTGCCTGATACCAAAATCCTTCGCCTTCCTGATCTGAGACAGCACTTTGGCCGTCTTGATGAGCGCCTTCGACGGCACGCAGCCGGTGTTCAGGCAGTCCCCGCCCATGCGGTTCTTCTCGATCAACGTGACCTTGGCGCGGACCGCGGCAGCGATGTAGGCCGCGACGAGCCCCGCCGAGCCGGCGCCGATGACCACCAGGTTTCGGTCGAACCTGCGCGGCTTGCGCCAGCGCGCGTACACGCGGCGTGCAGCAAAAAGACCGACCGCCTTCTTCGCCGCGAGCGGAAAGACGCCAAGCAATACGAATGCGCCGATTAGCTGCCAGGACAAGATACCGCGCAGCGACTCCAGGCGCGCAAGCTGGGTGCCGGCGTTCACATAGAGGATCGTCGCGGGCAGCATCGCGACCTGGCTTACCCAGTAGAACGTCCAGGTGCGAATGGGCGTGAGCCCCATCGCCAGGTTGATAAGGAAGTAAGGCACCGCCGGGATGAGCCGCAGGGTGAAAAGGTAGAACGCGCCGTCGCGCTCCACCCCGCGGTTCACGCCCTGGAGTCGCGCGCCGAACCGCGCCCGCACCCATTCCCGGAGCACGAAGCGCGCCGCGAGCATGGCGATGGTGGCACCGATGGCGGACGCGAACGACACGAGGAGCGTGCCCAGGTCCAGGCCAAAAATCGCGCCGGCGAGGATCGTCATGAGCGACGCCGCGGGCAGCGAAAGCGAGGTAAACAGGACGTAGAGCGCGAAGAACGCAGCCGCGGTGCGCCAGGGATGCATCTCGCGCCAGCCCTCGAGCGCAGCCTGCTGCGCCTTGAGATTATCGAAGGTGAAATAGCGCGCGCCGCCCGCCGCGAAGAACGCGACGACCGCGACGACAAGCACAACCGCGACGGCGAGCCGGGTGCGGCTCAAGCCGCCAGCGCGCCGCCGCAGGAGGAACCCTGGCCGGCGGTGCAACCGAAGCAGTGATCTCGCACGGCGATCGGGTTGTCCGCGAGGTCGCGCCCGATGAGCTCGGTGAGCCGCACGCGCCTGCGTCCATCGATCACGAGCGGCAATCCGAGCATCTGGTTGAAGTCGCAGTCGTACACGTAGCCCTGCCAGTCGACCGAAACGAGGCTGCGGCACATCACCGACGCGAGGTTCTCGTCGCGGTGCGAGGTGTGCAAGAGCTCCATGTAGGCGCCAAACTTGCCCTTGGACACGAGCATCGAGCCGAAGCGCTGGATCGGCATGTTGGCGAGCGTATAGAGCTTGTTGAACACGATGCCGTGGTGCTCCCCGAGGATGCGCTTGTAGTCGGCCTCGAGCTTAGCCTGCGCCGGCGGCAGCGACGGGCCTTGCGGGTTGTACACCAGGTTGAGCGCCAGCTCGCGACCGTAGCCGAGAGCGTTCAGCTTCTTCAGCGCGCGGATGCTGGTCTGATAGACACCCTTGCCCCGCTGGCGCTCGACCAGCTCCTCGGTGTAGCACGGAAGGGACGCGATGATCTCGACGCGGTTCTCCCTGAGAAACAAAGCCAGATCATCCTGACCAGGTTCTTCCAGAATGGTGAGGTTGCAGCGGTCGATGACGTGCACGCCGAGCTGGCGCGCGCGCGCCACCAGCTCGCGGAACTGCGGATGCAATTCCGGAGCCCCGCCAGTGATATCCAGGGTTCTTGGCTTTTGTTCGGTCAGGAATCGCCGTACTTCTGAAATCGTGTCCGGCGACATCATCTCGGTGCGCGACGGGCCGGCGTTGACGTGGCAGTGCACGCAGCTCTGGTTGCATTTGTAGCCGAGGTTCACTTGCAGCGTTTCCAGGCAGCCGCGGCTCAGGGCGGGGAACCGGTACTGCCGCATCAGGGGCAGGGTCGCGTGCATGAGGCTTGGTCGGGCGGACGGCGCCGGGCTTACAGGATGTTGGCCGCGCCGTGCGAGTGGTCGTCGAGCAGGCCGAGCAGCCGCTTGCTCGTGGCGCGCAGCCGCTGCGAGAGCATGAGAACCAGCTCCATCAGGATCTTGGCTCCGAGCAGCGGCTGCTCGACAATGATGCGCGCGAGGCTCTCGCGATCAAGCACCGCGATCAGCGACGGTTCGGCGGCGAGGCAGGTGGCGAAGCGCGGCTCGCCGTCGATCATCGACATTTCGCCCAGGGTCCTGCCCGCGTCGACCGACGCGAGAAGCTGCCGTGTGTTCCAGCGATCGCGCTTGTGCACCTCCACCCTGCCCTCGAGCACCATGAGCATGAAGTCGCCGCCGTCGCCTTCACGGATGATTTCGGTCGCGGCTTCCGCACCGTAGACGCCCATGAAGTGCGCGAGCAGCCGCACCTCCGCGGCCGAAAAGTTCTCGAGCAGCGCGCACTTCGGGATGAGCGCATGCATCTGGTCGGCGAACTGCGTGGCATCCCCGAGGTACTTGAGGTGCATGAGCTGCTGCGGGCGTTCGGCCATGGGCGCGCCCGATTATGCCGAATCCCTATCTCGATTGCTTACGTCGCTCCCTCACCGCTTCGGCCAGGTGCTCGAGCAGGCTTACCGATTCGTCCCAGCCGAGGCACGAATCGGTGATGCTTTGGCCAAAGACGAGCGGCTTGCCCGGCGCGAGGTCCTGGCGGCCTTCCACCAGGTGCGACTCCACCATCGTGCCGATAATGCGCCGCTCGCCGCCCGCGACCTGCCGGCCGATGTCCGAGGCAACTGCCGCCTGACGGCGATAATCCTTGGCCGCGTTGGCGTGCGAGCAGTCGATCATCAGGCGCTCGGGCAGCTTCGCGCGCGCGAGCTCCGCGCACGCTGCCTGCACGGAAGCCGCGTCGTAATTCGGGCTCTTTCCGCCGCGCAGGATGATGTGGCAGTCGTCGTTGCCGCGCGTCTCCACGATCGCCACCTGGCCGTTCTTGTGCACCGAGAGGAAGTGGTGCTTCTGGCGCGCAGCGAGCAGCGCATCCACCGCGATCTTGACGTTGCCGTCGGTGCCGTTCTTGAACCCCACCGGGGCCGACAGCCCTGAAGCGAGCTCCCGATGCACCTGGCTCTCGGTGGTGCGCGCGCCGATCGCGCCCCAGGACACGAGATCGCCGATGTACTGCGGGGAAATGACGTCGAGGAACTCGCATCCCGCCGGCACGCCATGCTGGTTGATGCGCACGAGAACGTCGCGCGCTATGCGCAGTCCTTCGTTGATGCGAAAGCTGCCGTTCAGGTACGGGTCGTTGATCAACCCTTTCCAGCCCACGGTGGTGCGCGGCTTCTCAAAATACACCCGCATCAGGACTTCCAGCTCGCGCGCATGCCTTTTCCTCTCTCCGGCGAGCCTCTCGGCATATGCCGTCGCGGCCGCCGGGTCGTGGATGGAGCATGGCCCGATCACCACCAGCAACCGGTCGGAGCGCCCGTGAAGGATTTGGCGCACGTTGGCGCGGGTTTCGGCAATCTGCGATTCGACCGCGGTGCCCTGAATCGGGAAGAATCGGATCAGATGCTCGGGCGGCGGCAGCGGAACGATGTTGTGGATGCGCTCGTCGTCTGTGAGGGAGGTCTTGTCGTTGATGGGCTCATTCATGGTGGCCTCGGGCAAAAAAAAACCGCCAGGCTTTTGGCGCTGGCGGTTTTTGTTTGGATTCGGAGTTAGAGCTTAGCCGGTCCCTTCCGCCAGCAGGCAGGGAAAGTAAAAGAAGAAGCCAAAGAAAAACCGGCGCGTCACGGCTTGGGATTCTGCCACAAAACCATCTGGGTGCACCGGAATAGCGCAATCTTGGCCCCCGTCGCCTCATTGGAGACCACCGCGTCCCACACCTGGGTCGTACGGCCCAGGTGGACCGGGGTGGCGCGGCAGGCGATTGCGCCCTCGCGCGCGGTTCCCAGGAAGTTCGCCTTGAGCTCGATCGTCGTGAAGCCCTTCGCGCCCTCGGGCAAGGTCGCGACGCAGCCGTAGCCGCAGCTCGTGTCGGCGAGTGCCACGACCGACGCAGCGTGCAGGAAACCGTTCGGCGCCATGATTTCGCGTCGCACCGGCATGCGGCTCTCCACAGCTTCGCGGGAAACCGTGACGATTTCCACGCCCATAAAGCCAGGGAGGTGCCTCTGGCCGAAACTATTGAAGTGTTCGCGCGTTAAGGTACCCATAGTCGTGAAGAACTACTCTACTTGATTGGCACTCTGCGCAACGCATTGCCAGGCAAGGTGTTTGCTAGGACGTAAGCATCGTGCTAGCTTTTCCGAATAAATATGCCGGCTAACGTCGCCATTCCCATCGCAGGCTTCAAGGACGTCTACGACGTCTCGTCGGTCGAAAAGGCGCTGCAGGAGCTGCCGCCCAGCGCGAACGAGGCGCTGCGCTCGCTGTACGAGAAGATGATGCGCCTGGGCGGGCAACGCTTCACCGTCAAGCCCTCCGCGCTGCCCGAAATGGAACGCCTGTTTGCCGAGCTGCCGAACTTCGCCGAGGTGCTCGCCGACATCCGCAAGCATCTCGCGCTGTGCATCGATTCCAACGACTCCATCGAGCTACCGCCGATGCTGCTCCTCGGCGAGCCCGGCATTGGCAAGACCCACTTCGCGCGCAAGGTGGCGGAGCTGCTCGGCACGGGCTTCGGCTTCGTGCCGATGAGCTCGCTGACCGCCGGCTGGGTACTTTCGGGCGCATCCTCGCAGTGGAAGAACGCGAAGCCGGGCAAGGTGTTCGACACCTTCGTGAACGGCGACTACGCCAACCCGGTGATCGTGGTCGACGAGCTGGACAAGGCGAGCGGCGACGGGCAGTACGATCCGCTGGGCGCGCTCTACGAGCTGCTCGAAGTGAAGACCGCGACGCGCTTCGTCGACGAGTTCGCCGAGCTGCCGATCGACGCCTCGGGCGCAGTGTGGCTCGCCACGGCGAACGATCCAGGCCGCATCCCCGAGCCGCTGCTCGATCGGCTCACGGTGTACGAGATCGAGGCGCCCGACGCAGCCGGCTCGCGCGCCATCGCGGTTGCCATCTACCGCGAGATCCGCAACTCCCACGACTGGGGGCGGCAGTTCCCTGAGGTGCCCTCGGAGTACGCGCTGGACAAGCTCGCCTCGATGCCGCCCCGTGAGATGCGCCGGACGTTGCAGGGCGCCTTCGGCACGGCTAAGCTCGCTGGTCGCTCCGAGCTCGGGCCGGACGACATTCAGGACCCGCGTTCGAAGAAGCAGCGAATAGGTTTCTAGAAATACGCCAGTAATCGCCCGCAGGCGATTACCGAAATCCACAGGAAAAGCGAGATCGCGCCCGCGGCGCGCGCCGACGGCGGAGGCGGGAGCTTGCGCATTTCCGCGGAATCCCACACATCGGCGGTACGTAACGTGATCGTGTGAAAAAGCGCGGCGTTCATGCCGGCTGCCAGGACAAGCAGCATCTTGACGACGAACATCTCGCTCTGGACGAACTCGGTAGCGTGGGCGGTAAACATCGCCAGCCCGCTCGGGATGATGAGGACGAAGGCCCCCGCGGCCCAGGGAAGGATATGGCGCGCGAGCGTTCTTACGGAAATGCCGCGAGAGAAGCCCAGCAACCGCAGGTCGAGCACCGCGATCGAGCCGAACAGCAGCCCGATGCCGACGATGTGCACGACCTCAACGCTCGGGTAGAGCCACAGCCACTGCCGCATGGCCTGGCCGAGGCCGGAGGCCTCCAGCGCGCCGAGCGGACCGCCCGACGGCGTCATCTAAGCTCTACGGTCTTCCCGTCGATGATGATGCGTTCGGCGCGCATCTCTTCCGGCTTGTTTCGATTGGGATAGCCGACCACGGTCGCCGTCGCGCCGGGCTTCAGCGCGCCTTTCTCGAGGCCGCGGCGCTCCATGCGTGAAGGCGGCGCAAGCACCACCTGCCAGGTCTTGCCCGGGACCTCGAGGCTGACGTGCCCATGGGGATGCTCGTAGCCCGCCTCGACGATCTTGCCGGTGAGCTTGAGCTCGCGCGAGGAGTCGTACTCGCTCCAGCCGTGGTGGGCGAAAACCGCTACCGGAAACGCAAGGACTCCGGCAAAAAGCGCTCGCTTCATACGCGTTGTTCCACCCATGACTTGACCGATTGCAGCGCGACCGGCAGCTTGGCGGGCTCGGTACCGCCCGCCTGCGCCATGTCGGGCCGGCCCCCGCCCTTGCCGCCGACTTGCTGCGCCACATAGTTGACCAGCTCGCCCGCCTTGAGTTTCCCGGTGAGGTCCGCGGTCACGCCTGCAATGAGCGCAACCTTCCCGTCGTTCACCGCGCCGAGCACGATCGCCGCCGATTTCAGCCTGTCCTTCAGCTTGTCCATGGTCTCGCGCAGGGTCTTCGCGTCCGCGCCATCCAGCGTGGCGACGAGGACTTTGGCGCCCTTCACATCCACCGCCTGCGCGGCGAGGTCCTGGCCCTGCCCGAGGGCAAGCCTCGAGCGCAGCCGTCCGAGCTCCTTCTCGAGCGCCTTCTTTTCCTCCAGCAGCGCACCCACGGCCTTCTCCACTGCGCCGGGCTGGGTCCGCACCTGCTTCGCCACCTGTGCAAGCTCGCGCAGCTGCCGCTCGACAATGGCGAGGGCGGTCGAGCCGGCCGTTGCTTCGATGCGCCGGATCCCGGCGGCGACGCCACCTTCCGCATAGATCTTGAAAAGCCCGATGTCCCCGGTGCGCGCGACGTGCGTGCCGCCGCAGAACTCGCGCGACGAGCCGATGTCGAGCACACGCACTTCGTCGCCGTATCTCTCGCCGAAGAGCATCATCGCGCCGGATTTCTTCGCCTCTTCGATCGGCATCACTTGAGCGCGCGTCGGCGTGTTCTGCAGAATCTCGGCGTTCACCCGGTGCTCGACCTCGCGCAGCTCGGTTTCGGTGACCGGCTTATCGTGCGAAAAATCGAAGCGCGTCTTGTCCGGGTCAACAAGCGAGCCCTTCTGCTGCACGTGCGGGCCAAGCACCTCGCGCAGCGCTTTGTGCATGAGATGGGTAACCGAGTGGTTGCGCATCGTGCGTGCGCGCAGCGCGGTGTCGACGCGAGCCTCTACGTTGTCGCCGACCTTGAGCGTGCCGGTCTTGAGCGTGCCCTGGTGGCCGTGGACGTCGGCCTGGATCTTCTGCGTGTCGGCGACTTCGAAGGTGCCGCCGGCGCCGACCAGCTCGCCCTTGTCTCCGACCTGGCCGCCGGCCTCGGCATAGAAAGG
>DATFEI010000066.1:0-4433 GCA_035251315.1 Burkholderiales bacterium
CCCCAATGAACTAAGCCGTTTGTAGCGAGGCGCTGCGCACCGCCTCGGCAACTGCGGCGCCGACTTCCGAAGTGCTGCTCTTGCCTTTCATGTCCGGCGTGCGGGGGCCTTCGACCAACACGCGCTCGATCGCGCGCACCACGTCGGCGGCGGCTTCCGGGTGGCCGAGGTGCTCGAGCATCAGCGCGCCGGACCAGATCGCGCCTATCGGATTGGCGATGTTGCGCCCCGCGATGTCGGGCGCCGAGCCGTGTACCGGCTCGAAGATCGAAGGCGCGGTGCGCTCGGGATTGATGTTGCCGGAGGCGGCGATGCCGATGGTGCCGGCAGTCGCCGGGCCGAGGTCGGAGACGATGTCGCCGAACAGGTTGGAAGCGACGATGACGTCGAACCGATCGGGGTTCAGCACCATCTGGATCGTCAGACCGTCGACGTGGTACTGGTCGGTTTTCACGTCGGGGTAGTTCTTCTTCATTTCGGCGAAGCGTTCGTCCCAGTACGGCATGGTGATCGTGATGCCGTTCGACTTGGTGCACGAGGTGAGGTGCTTCATGCGGGTGCGCGCTAGCTCGAACGAATACTTCATGATGCGGTCGACGCCCTTGCGGCTGAACACGGCCTGCTGCATCACAATTTCATTTTCTGTATTTTCAAACGCCCTTCCCCCTACGTTGCCGTATTCCCCCTCGGTGTTCTCCCGGATCACGACGTAATCGATTTCGCCGGGCTTGCGGCCGGCAAGCGGGCAGGGCAGACCCTCGAACGCCCGCACCGGCCTCAGGTTCACGTAGAGATCGAACCAGCGGCGGAAGTTGATGAGCAGCCCCCACGCCGAGACGTGATCGGGCACGATCGCCGGATTGCCCGCCGCGCCGAAATAGATGGCGTCGAAGCGCCGCAAAATGTCGGGCGCATCGTCCGGGCACATCTTCCCGTGCGCCTTGTACCAGTCGCAGCTCCACGGAAACTCCTGCCACTTGAAGCGCACCCGGTGCTTTGCGCCCACCGCCTCGAGCACGCGTACTCCCTCGGGCATGACTTCCCTGCCGATTCCGTCGCCCGGGATGACTGCAATGGAATGTTCTTTCATGCGTCCCAGTATATAGAATCGCCGCATGCGCTTCGCGGCGATCGAGACGTCCACGGAGTGGTGCTCGGTCGCGGTGTGGGCGGACGGCGAGATAGCGGCGCTCGAGCGCCGAGCGGGCCACCGCCACTCGGAATTCGCTTTGCCGATGCTTCAAGAACTTATGAAGGGCTCGGGGATCGACGCGGTGGCTTTCGGCGCGGGGCCGGGGGCATTCACCGGGCTGCGCATCGCGTGCGCGCTCGCGCAAGGCCTTGCCTTCGCGCGCAGCCTGCCCGTGATCGGAATCTCGACGCTCGAAGCGCTGGCACAGGAATCCGGCGCCGCGCGCGTGGTTGCGTGCATCGATGCGCGGATGCGTGAAGTGTATTATGCGGCGCTCGAAAAGCGCGACGGACGCTGGCACGAAATCATCCCGGCGGATTGCGTTGCGCCGCGCTCCGCGCCGTTGCCGCCCGGCAAAGGCTGGACGGGCTGCGGAAGCGGTTTCGAGGCTTACCGAGAAGAAATGATAGTCAAGGTCGAAGTCGCGAGGCCCGAAATCCATCCGACGGCGATGGCGGTAGCGCAGCTTGCCGCGCCGCGGCTTGCCGCCGGCGAGGGCGTTGACGCCGCGCAGGCCGCGCCGTTCTATCTTCGCGACAAAGTCGCTTTCACGAAGGAAGAGCTTGAGCGCCGTCCTTAAAGATATCCCCCGCCTGGACCCCATGGCCGAGCGCGACCTCGACGAGGTGGTGGCAGTGGAGAGCGCGATCTACACGCACCCTTGGACGCGCGGCAACTTCGACGACTCGCTGCGCGCAGGCTACGAATGCCGGGTGCTGCGGCTCGGGCCGGAGCTTCTCGGCTATTTCGTGCTCATGGTCGCCGCGGCCGAGGGCCATCTGCTCAACCTTTCGATCGCCGCCGCGCATCAGCGCGCCGGGCACGGCGCATGGCTTCTTGCGCAGGCCGCCGAGCTCGCCCGCAAGCTCCGCGCCCGCAGCCTCTTCCTCGAGGTACGGCCGAGCAATCGCGGCGCCCAGGCGCTCTACACGCGGTTCGGCTTCCGCAAAGTGGCGGTGCGGCGCGGCTACTATCCCGCGCACACCGGCCGCGAGGACGCGCTCGTGCTCGCGCTGCCGCTCGCGTGAGCCAGCGCACGGCGATCCTCGCCGAGATGGGCCTCGCGCCGCTCTGGCGCTTGAGGAAAAAGCAGGTTGCCCCGGCATGGATCCCCCTCAAGTCGGCCGTGTCCACGTGCGTGCAGTGCGGGTTGCACAAGACGCGCACACAGACGGTATTCGGCGTGGGCGACGAGAACGCCGATTGGATGCTGATCGGCGAGGCGCCCGGCGCCGAAGAGGACCGGCTCGGCGATCCGTTCGTAGGCCAGGCGGGGAAGCTTCTCGACAACATGCTCGCCGCGATCGGGCTCTCACGGCGCAGCAACGTGTACATCGCCAACGTGCTCAAGTGCCGGCCGCCGGGCAACCGCAACCCGGCGCCGGAAGAGGTCGAGAGGTGCACCCCGCACCTGTTGCAGCAGATCGAGCTGGTGCAGCCGAAGCTCATCATCGCGCTTGGCCGTTTCGCGGCGCAGACTCTGCTCGCGAGCGACGCCTCGATCGCGAGCCTGCGCGGCCGCGTACACCGCTACGCCGGGGTGCCGCTCATCGTTACTTATCACCCGGCCTACCTGCTGCGCACGCTGGAAGACAAGGCGAAGGCTTGGGAAGACCTCGTGTTCGCGCGCAAAACCATGGAGCGCCTGTAGCGCGCCAGCTATTCCCGAGGCTTGTGCGGGTCCTCGGCACGCGCGAAGGCGAGCAAACGATCGACTTCCTCGTGGCGGACGCGGCGGTTGCGCCAGAACCACAGCTGCACCGCCGTCATGGTGCCCGCGACGAAGAGGCCGAACACCACGATCACCGAATAGATCGAGTAGCCGACCCCGAGGAGCAGCGAGTAGAGCGCGATCATCACCAGGATCGAGGCGTTCTCGTTGAAGTTCTGTACCGCGATCGAGCGGCCGGCGCCGACCAGGTGGTGGCCGCGATGCTGGAGGAGCGCGTTCATCGGCACGACGAAGAACCCGGCGAGGCCGCCGATCAGCACCATGAGCGAGATTGCGAGCCAGACCTGGGTCACGAGGTTCATCGCGATCACGATCAGACCCATCGCGATGCCGAGGGGGATGACGCGTACCGAGCGGTCGAGCGTCACCAGGACCGATGCGAGCACCGCGCCGACCGCGATGCCGATTGCGGTGACGCCCTGCAGGATCGCGGCCTTGGAAAGGTCGAAGCCGAGCGCGGCGCGCGCCCACTCGATGACAATGAACTGCAACGTCGCGCCCGCGCCCCAGAAAAGCGTGGTCACCGCGAGCGAGATCTGGCCCAGGCGGTCGCGCCACAGGTGGCTCACGCAGCGCGCGAAGTCCTTCAGCGTGTCGATCGGGTGCGAAGGCAGCTTCTTCAGCGCAACGCCGGTCTTCGGCACCTCCAGGTTGAAAAGCGCCGCAATCGCGTACACCACGATGATGATCGCGATCGCCGCCTCGGCCGGGGTGTCGATGGAGGTGTCGATGAGCGGCAGGTTCCAGGACAGCAGCTCGGTGGAGATCCGAACGTGGATGAGCAGCCCGCCAAGCATGGTGCCGAGGATGATGGACGCCACGGTAAGGCCCTCGATCCAGCCGTTCGCCACCACGAGCTTTCTATGCGGCAGGTATTCGGTGAGGATGCCGTACTTCGCCGGCGAATACGCCGCCGCGCCAAGCCCGACGATGCCGTAAGCGATCAGCGGATGCGAGCCCCACAGCATAGCCAGGCAGCCGATGATCTTGACGGTGTTGGCGATCAGCATCACCTGCCCCTTGGGCAGGCGGTCGGCGAAGGCGCCGACATAGGGCGCGAGTACCACGTAGGAAACGACAAAGAAGAACTTGAGGTATGGGGTCAGCCAAGACGGCGCCTCGGCCTGGATAAGCAGCGCGATTGCCGCAACCAGGAGCGCATTGTCGGCGAGCGACGAGAAAAACTGCGCCGCCATGATGATGTAGAAGCCGTAGTTCAATCGAAGGCTTTCCCCTAGCGTGCTCCTTGTTTTTGGACCGCGCGCTTTATAGCACAATACCCTTTCATGCCCCGGCCGATCCGCGCGACGATTTCCTCGGCTGCGCTCGCACAGAATTTGACCGTGGCGAAGCGCTACGCGGGTTCGGCGAAGGTATGGGCGGTGATCAAGGCGAATGCCTACGGTCACGGCGTCGAGCGAGCGGCGCGCGCGCTGTCCTCGGCCGACGGCTTCGCCGTGCTCGACTTGCACGAGGCGGAGCGCTTGCGCAGCGCCGGAGTAGCGAAGC
>DATFEI010000092.1:0-2678 GCA_035251315.1 Burkholderiales bacterium
ACCCTCTGAACGCATCATCACCGGTCCGCGCAACCAGGGCGTGGAATCCATTCGTCCCCTTGCGGGCAACTTCGAAACCCTTCGCAGGGTTCAAAATATGTACTGTTGCATTGTCTCTGAGGTGCGGCGGCAGCGCGCTCAAGGCTAGCTGAATTTCCAGATCTCTCGGCAGCGGCTCGATGTTATTCGTCATCTCGGGACTCTGCGTAGTTTCCGCGCTCGCTGTCAGCGCGAGCAAGAGACCGGCAATTACTACCATTGTCTGGATCTTTCTCATCTTGACCTCCTTGGTCGTTGCAGCTTTAGTTCCAGTTGTCGATCTTGACATCGTGTGGATAGGGAGCGCCCTTCCCGGTTTCGACAAGCGACTTTAGGCTCAACAGAAAGATTGCCCACTTCGTGCTGCAATGGTGCATGAATTCCACCGGCTCCTTCCAATCCTGGTGCTTGAAAAGAATGATGGTCCAGTCGCCTTCCTGCTTGAGATCGAAGCTTACCTTTGTGCCGATCCATTCAGCGGGCCCGTCGACCACTTGCCAAAGCACATGGTTGCCGGGATCAAGCTCAAGCACCTTCATGTCGAAAAAGCCACGGGTATCAAAGCGGAACTTGATCACGCCGCCGACATTGCAGTGACCTTGCGTGTCGGTTGTCCACCAGCCGGCAAGACCTTCGCGTGTGGTCAATGCCCGATAGGTATCATTCCATGACGATTTGATTGCGACTCTGTGTAAGATATCCGGCATTTGCGATTCTCCTTCCGGTTTAGGTTGCTGTACGAATTCCAACTGGATCAGGTCTTCGACGCGCCTCAGTCTCGAGCAGTTTGAGCCGCGCTGGCAGCCACTCTTCACGTGTCCCGGTCTTGTGGCTCGTCATTTCCCTCCCTTCGATGTCCTTCGTCGTTCGCTCCGTTCTCGCTACGGCGTGCTGGTTGGTGGTAGATTACCAGCGGGCAGCGAACGGTGGGAGTGACAAGTGTGGCGGGATTCAGATGGATTGGCCGCAGCGCGCGCGCTTGCGACTGGTGATCCCCTCGGCGCACTGAACAGAGTCGCCTTGCGCGAGGACGCGCCTGCGCTCGCGCTTCGAGGCATCGCGATGGCGCAGCTCGGCGATTTTGTACGAGCCAAGGCTCTCGTGCGACGTGCCGCGCGCGCTTTCGGTCCGAAAGAAGCCGTCTCCCGCGCGAGGTGTGTCGTCGCCGAGGCCGAGATCGCGCTCGTCTCGCGCGACCTGGGCTGGCCTGCGAAAGCGCTCGACGCAGCGCGGGCGACACTCGAAGAACACGGCGACCGGGTGAACGCCGCGCACGCGCGGTATCTTGAGGTCCGGCGCCTCCTCCTGATCGGGCGCCTCGACGAGGCCGAGGGTACGCTCGCCGAGCTCGACCCCGCGCCTCTCCCTTCCGCGTTGAGGGTCGCCCACGAGCTGGTCGTTACGGGGATCGCGATGCGACGTCTCCGGATGAAAACGGCGCGCGCGGCGCTCGCTCGGGCCGAGCGCGCCGCGCGCCACGCCGGTATCCCCGCGCTGACGGCGGAGGTCGAAAGCGCATCCCTCGTCCTGAACGCGCCCGCGGCGCGTCTGATTACGCGTGGCAAGGAGCGATTCCTCCTGCTCCAGGAGGTTGAAGCATTAATGGGGTCGAGGCTACTCGTCGTGGACGCGTGCCGCCATGTCGTGCGCGATGCATGCACGGTGGTCTCACTCGCAAGGCGCCCGGTGTTGTTCGCGCTCGCACGCGCGCTGGGCGAAGCGTGGCCTGAAGACGTGTCGAGGGACCTACTCGTTGCGCGGGCATTCGGAGCGAAGCTCGCCGATGAATCGCATCGTGCGCGGTTGCGGGTCGAAGTCGGGCGGCTTCGCACGGTGCTTCGGACGCTGGCCGGCATGCACGCGACGAAGGAGGGGTTCGCGCTGGCGCCGCGCCGCGCACGCGAGGTCGTCGTGCTGGCGCCGCCTGTCGATGGAGAGCGTGCCGCAGTGCTCGCCTTCCTGGCCGACGGTGAGTCGTGGTCGAGCTCGGCCCTGGCGCTTGCGCTTGGAGCCAGTCAGCGCACCGTGCAGCGGGCACTCGACTCGCTTGCGGCAGCAGGCAAGGTGCAGTCGTTCGGCCGCGGGCGAGCTCGTCGTTGGATGACCCCACCCGTGCCGGGATTCACGACGACTTTGTTACTCCCTCCCGCCTCTGCCGACTGACTAAGATGGACGCATGAATCGATCAACCGCCGAAATCGTTCGTGAGTATGGACCCTTTCCGGGTGTCGAAAGCGTGCATGGGGTCACGTATGACGGTGAGCACGTCTGGTTTGCTGCAGGAGACAGCCTGAACGCCTTCGATCCGGCAAGCGGGAAGACGCTGCGCTCTATTGAGGTCGCCGCGCATGCAGGAACGGCCTTTGACGGCCGGCACCTGTTTCAGATCGCCGAGGATCGCATACAGAAAATCGATCCGAAGACCGGCCGTGTGCTCGCCACGATCCCGGCGCCCGGCGGTGGCGGTAACTCGGGGCTCGCGTGGGCCGAGGGGACGCTCTGGGTGGGGCGGTATGAAGACCGGAAGATCCACCAAGTCGATCCCCAAACAGGGACGATTCTTCGCACCATCGAGTCCAACCGCTTCGTCACCGGGGTCACCTGGGTCGACGGAGAACTCTGGCACGGGACCTGGGAAG
>DATFEI010000155.1:0-4501 GCA_035251315.1 Burkholderiales bacterium
CGCCTTCGGCGCCTGCCTGATGGCGGAGCCGCAGCTCGTGGCGAGGTGTGTTTCAGCGATCAAGCAGGAAGTTTCGATTCCTGTGACCGTCAAGCATCGGGTCGGCATCGACAAGATCGAGGATTACTCTTTCGTACGCGACTTCGTCGGCACGGTGGCGCAGGCGGGCTGCCGGGCGTTTGTCGTTCACGCGCGCAACGCGGTGCTGAAGGGGCTTTCGCCCAAGGAGAACCGCGAAATACCTCCCCTCCGGTACGACTACGTCTACCGGCTGAAGCGCGATTTCCCTGCCCTGGAGATCGTCATTAATGGCGGGATCACGTCCAAGGAGCAGATTCAGGAGCACCTCGCCCACGTCGACGGCGTGATGATCGGCCGTGCGGCGTACAGCAATCCCTGGTTCCTCGCCGATCCGGGCAAGACCCGCGCCGAGGTCGTGCACACGATGGTCGGCTACGCCAGGCGCCAGGAGTCCTTGCGGCACGTGACGCGCCACATGCTGGGCCTTTACCACGCGCATCCGCGTGCCAGGCTGTGGCGCCGCATGCTCTCCGATCCAGTGGAGCCAAGCAGGAACGACGCAGGGCTGCTGCTCCGAGCTCTTGAAATGGTCGAGGGCCAAATCGCCCAGGCAGCGTAGGAAATCGGGGTCAGACCTGGTCAGACCCCGATTTTCCCGGTTGGGGTCTGACCCCGATTTCCGGATTTCGCCTTATCATCCTTTCATGTCAGCCAACCTGAAGTTCAAGAGCACCCCGGTCCGAGAGCGAGTGAGCAAGGAGGAATGGCAGGTGCGGGTCGACCTCGCCGCGGCCTACCAGCTCGCCGCGATCTTCAAGTGGACCGACCTTATTTACACGCACTTCTCGGCGCGCGTTCCCGGCACCGAGGATTTCCTCATCAATCCCTACGGCATGATGTTCGACGAGATCACCGCGTCGAACCTCGTAAAGATCGACTGGCAAGGCAAGATCCTCGACGATCCGCTCGACATGGGAGTGAACGAGGCGGGATTCGTGATCCACAGCTGCATGCACGCGGCGCGGCCTGAGATCAACTGTGTGATCCACACGCACACGCGCGCGGGCGTCGCGGTGTCGGCGATGAAGTGCGGCCTCCTGCCTATCAGCCAGCACGCGATGATGGTGCAGGCCGACATCACGTATCACGACTACGAGGGCATCGCGCTCTACAAGGAAGAGCAGCAGCGCATGGCCGCGGATCTCGGCAAGACTTCCAAGGCGATGATCCTGCGCAATCATGGGCTGCTCGCCCTCGGCGAGACGGTACGTGAGGCGTTCGAGGTCATGTACTACCTCGATGCTGCCTGCCAGATCCAGGTCGACGCCTGCGCCGGCGGCATGCATAACGTGCACCTTATGTCCGAGCAGGCGGCGAAGACCGCAGCCACGCAGTTCAAGCGTGAAGGCCGTCCGGCGCACTACAAGGACTGGCCGGCGCTACTGCGGATGCTGGACCGAAAGGGGATTCGCTACGCGGACTAAGGAGCTGCGGCGCGCAGCGCCTTGCTGGGAATCAGCATCACCGTCAGCATCGCGGCGAAAGTAAAGGCGCAGATGGTATAGAACACGGCGTGCGGCATGCCGTGGTCGAGCATCCAGCCGTAGAACACCGGCGTGGCAAACGCGCCCACGTCGAGCCCTGAATAAACGAAGCCGAACACCCTCCCCGCCGCGCCCGGCGGCGTCGACGCGCGCACGATGAGGTCGCGCGACGGCGCCACCACCCCGGAGGCGAATCCCGAGATCGCGAGCGCGGCCGCCAGCGCAGCGCCCGGGACAAGGTTCACCGCGACCGCCAGGATCGCCAACGCACTTATGCCCATGCCGACGGCCGCGACGTAGTCGTGTCGCGTGGTACGCGCTGCGACGAACCCGCCGGCGAGTATGCCGAGCGCCGCGCTCACCAGGTACGCGGTAAGAGCACTCGACGCGCTGGTCGCGGCAATGCGGAACTGCTCGACCATCGCGGACACGCCGAAGCTCTGCAGACCGGCGAGGCCCGCAGCGAATACCGTGAAGTACACGAAGCACAGCACGACCGGCGCGGCGAACAGCACGCCTGCTTCGCTCTTGATCGAGGCCTTCTTTCTCGGTTGCGCTTCGATCACGAGGTGCCGCGAGTTTAAAAGCAGCAGTACCAGCACCCCGATGCCGAGCACCGCGCCGGCAAGAAGCGCCGCTTGCCAGCCGAGCGCCGCGCCGATCGCGACGCTGAACACCGGCGCCACCGCGTAGCCGACATAACCCACTACGCCGTGCGCGCTGAAGGCATAGCCCAGCCGCGTACTGCTGACGCGCGCGTTGAGGATCGCGAAGTCCGCGGGATGGAACACGCTGTTGCCGATGCCGCCGAGCGCTGCGCCGAGCGCGAGCATCGCGTAGTTGGTCGAAAGACCCATCACCAACGTGGCGGCGACGAAGAAGGAGACACCGGCCAGAAGCACGCTGCGTGCGCCATAGCGGTCTACGACGAACCCGGCGAGCGGCTGCAGCAGCCCGGACAGCGTGTAGAAAAGCGCGACCAGAAAGCCGAGCGCGGCGTACGAGACTCCGAGCTCGTCCTTGATGAACGGGAATAGCGGCGCGAGCAGGAGCTGGTAGAAATGGCTCATGCCGTGCGCGAACGAGATGAGCCCGATGACGGTCGCGTCGTTCTTCAAGAAAAGAGCCGTTCTATGAAGCGAACTGTTGCAGCCAGCACGGTTTCGGGCTGGTCCCTGAAGGGCGAGTGGCCGCAATTCTCGAGCTTGAGGAGCTCGCACGGACCGCTCACGCGGCGCGCGATCTCGTCAAGCTGCGCCATCGTGCCGTACTCGTCGTCGTGCCCCTGGATCGCAAGCACCGGCGAGCGCACCCCAGGCAAGTAGTCGGTGCGGATGTCCCAGCCCTTGAATTCCCGATCGAGCCAGACGTCGGCCCAGCCGTAGAAAGTCTTGCGCGCATCGCGGTGGTAGCGGCCGAGCTTCTGCGGGAGATCGGTGTTCTCGAACGCGTCCGTTGCCTCCCGTATCGAAGAGAGACAGATCGGCTCTATAAAGACATGCGGCGCCATCGCGACCACGCCGCGCTGCGGGTGCCCGGCGCCGGCGTAGATGAGCGCGATCGACGCGCCGTCGGAATGGCCGATCAAGACGGGATTTTCGATCCTGAGTTGCGAGAGCAGCTCGGGTAGTACGACTAACCCCTGGTCGTGCATGAAGCGAACCGTGCGCCGGGGCTCGGCGAGAACATCGGATTGGCCGTAGCCGTAGCGGTCGTAAACCAGCGCGCGGCAGCCGCTGGCCGCGGCGACCTTGGCCGGGAAGTCGCGCCACTGCCGGATCGAGCCGAGACCTTCGTGCAGGAATACGAGCGCCGGTCTGCCGTCGCGCGCCTCGCCGATCCACTCGTAAGCGAGCGATCGGCCCGCCGCGCGCACGTATGGCATCGGTTGAGATTAGCACGCAGGGGATAATCGCCCGCGATGCGTTTCACCGTCTGGATGGTGCTCATCGCGACGCTCATGCTGTGGTCCGGAAACTGGATCGTGGCGCGCGCGGTGCGCGAGGAGATCGCGCCGGGAATCGCGACGGTCGGGCGGCTCATCATCGTGGCTGCGATCCTCGCGCCTTTCGCGCTCAACAGCCTGCAGCAGAAGCTTCGCACGCTCGCGCGCCGGGACTGGTGGATCCTGGCCGCGCTCGGGTTTACGGGCGGCGGGCTGCACCTCGGACTGCAGTGGCTCGGGCTCCACTACACCACGGCGACGAGCGGGGTGCTCTACCTCTCGATGTCGCCGATCTTCATTCTGGTGATGGCGGCCCCGCTCGGCGAGCGCATCGGACCGCGGCAATGGGCGGGCGTCGCGATCTCTTTCTGCGGGGTCTACCTCATCGCCACGCAGGGCCGACCCGCGGTGCCCTCCTTCAACGTCGGCGACATGATGGCGCTCGCCTCGATGATGATGTGGGCCGGTTACACGGTGCTGCTGCGCGTGCGTCGCGACTCGCTCAACACTATCGAGTTGCTCGTCATGGTCTGCGCCTTTGGGCTCGCGTTCATGATCCCCTGGGTGGGGTTCGACATATTCAGCCAAGCGAAAGTCGAGCTCACGCCGGCCGGAACGCTTGGCGTGCTCTATTCCGCGATCGGCTCGCTGCTCCTCGCCTACGCCGGCTGGAGTTACGTCGTGCGCCGGCTCGGCGCCGCGCGCGCGGGAGTCACGATGCATCTCATGCCGGCCATGGGAGTGGCGCTCGCAGCGCTTTTCCTTGGCGAGTATCCGAGCTGGTTCCACTTTGCCGGCATCGCGCTGATCCTGACCGGGGTCGCCCTCTCTTCTTTCAGAGCTTCATCGGCCGCCAGTAGCCGGTGAGCTCAAGATAACCGCGCCCGACGGCGGTGTTGTTTTTGTACGCGGTAACGGCACCTTCCCAGTAGATCGTCCCGGTGCTTGCGCGCGAGTCGAGCTCCTGGTCGTCCATGAGCGGCTTGAGGAC
>DATFEI010000200.1:0-15171 GCA_035251315.1 Burkholderiales bacterium
GAAAAGGAAGGCATCTGGGTCGAAGGCGAGGCGCTGCGCATCGAGCTCAGCGACCGCGAGCAGAAAATCGAGCTATTCGATTCCGCGCGCGTGAACCGCGGCGGCGACGAAGTCGCCGGCGACTACATCTTCGTCGACCAGCGTTCGGACTTCTACCAGGTGAGCTCGGGCAAAGGCGCGGCGAAGGGCCGCGTAAAGGCGGTCATCCAGCCCAAGGCTCCCAGCGCCGAAGCGGGGAAGTGACGGGTCGATGGGGAGCCTGCTACGCTCGCAGCAGCTGCGCAAACGCTACAAGTCGCGGACCGTGGTACAGGACGTGTCGCTCGAAGTGTCGAGCGGCGAAGTGGTCGGGCTGCTCGGGCCGAACGGCGCCGGCAAGACGACGTGCTTCTATATGATCGTCGGCCTGATCCCGGTCGACTCGGGCTCGATCCATCTCGACAGCCGCGAGCTCACGCACCTGCCGATCCACCGTCGCGCGCGCCTCGGCATCTCGTACCTCCCGCAGGAAAACTCGGTGTTCCGGCGCCTCACCGTGGAAGAGAATGTGCAAGCGATCCTCGAGCTGCAAGGGCTCGCGCCCAGCGACATGGAGCCCCGCCTCGCGGAGCTCCTCAAGGACCTCAACATCGCACACCTGCGCAAGCACGCGGCGATCTCGCTCTCCGGCGGGGAGCGGCGCCGTCTGGAGATCGCCCGGGCGCTCGGCACGCGACCGTCGTTCATCCTGCTCGACGAGCCCTTCGCCGGGGTCGATCCGATCGCCGTGCTCGACATCCAGCGCATCATTAGGTTCCTCAAGGAGCGCGACATCGGCGTACTCATAACAGACCATAACGTACGCGAAACCCTCGGCATCTGCGATCGAGCGTACATTATCAACGAGGGCGCGGTGCTCGCATCGGGCCACCCCGAGGAGATTGTCTATAATGACAGCGTTCGCCGAGTATATCTGGGTGAAAATTTCCGGATGTAGTTGAGCTGCTCAATAATGAAGCCTTCGCTTCAATTTCGCCTTTCGCAGCACCTGACTCTCACGCCGCAGCTGCAGCAGTCGATCCGGCTGCTGCAGCTCTCCACGGTCGAGCTGAACCAGGAGATCGAGCGCATGCTGATGGAGAACCCCGCGCTCGAGCGAGAGGACGGCGAGGAAATTCCGGTGAAAGGCGGCGCGGAGTCGCCGCCCGCGGCGAGCAGCCCGGAAGTTCCCGAGACCCCCGACTGGCCGAGCGAGCTGGCAACAAGCTGGCGCGGCCCGGACGATGACGAGGATGGCGACCGTACCCACTCGACGCCCGACACGCCGACGCTGCGCGACCACCTGCGCGCACAGCTCTCACTCACCAACCTGGGCGCGCGCGACCGGGCGTTCGTCGAGATCCTGATCGACGCGCTCGACGATGACGGCTATCTCACCCTGCCCCTCGAAGAGATCGCCGCGCTGCTGCCGACGCAGCTCGCCGACGACGGCGACGCGCTTGTCGAGGAGCTGAAGATCGCGCTGTGCCATTTGCAGCACTTCGAGCCCGCCGGCGTGGGCGCTCGCTCTCCCGCGGAATGTCTCACCCTCCAGCTAAAGTCCCTTCCCGAGGAGACCGAGCGCGGGCTTGCGCTCGAGATCGTCGAAAAGCACCTGGAGCTGCTCGCCGCGCGTGACTACACACGGCTGAAGGCGCTCACCGGCGCCAACGAAGACGCGCTGCGCGCGGCGCAGCGCCTGATCCAGGCCCTCAATCCGCGCCCCGGCTCGGCATTCGCGAAGCTCGAGGCGCGCTATGTAATCCCCGACGTCACCGTAAAGAAGGTGCGCAACGTGTGGCGCGCGAGCTTGAACCCCGACGCCATGCCGCGCCTGCGCATCAATCGGCTTTACGCCGAGCTCGCCGCCGCGGCGCGCAGCGGCGCCGGCATCTCGTCGCAGCTGCAGGAGGCGCGCTGGCTGATCAAGAACGTGCAGCAGCGCTTCGACACCATCCTGCGTGTGTCGCAGGCGATTGTCGACCGCCAGCGCCACTTTCTTGAGCACGGCGAGGTCGCGATGCGGCCCCTGGTCCTGCGCGAGATCGCCGCCACGCTCGGGCTGCACGAAAGCACCATTTCGCGCGTCACCACGCAGAAATTCATGGCGACGCCGCGCGGCACCTTCGAGCTCAAGTACTTCTTCGGCAGCCACGTGGCCACCGAAGCGGGCGGCGCCGCCTCCTCCACCGCGATCCGAGCGCTCATCAAGCAGCTCGTTGGCGCAGAGGATGCGAAGGTACCGTTGTCGGACGCGCGCATTTCCCAGATCCTCGGCGAGCAGGGCATCGTGGTCGCGCGGCGCACGATTGCAAAGTACCGCGAATCGCTGCAGATTCCTCCCGTCCACCAGAGAAAGGCGCTTTGACCATGAACCGTGGCGGTAGACCATGAACCTTAATATCAGCGGTCACCACCTCGAAGTGACTCCAGCGCTGCGCAGCTACGTGCACTCGAAGCTCGGGCGCATCACGCGCCACTTCGACCACGTGATCGACGCGCACGTGATCCTGACGGCAAACAAGGTGAAGCAGAAGGCCGAAGTCACGCTGCACGTCCGCGGCAAAGACCTGCACTGCGAATGCGAGGAGGTTGACCTGTACGCGGCAATCGATCTGCTCGCCGACAAGCTTGACCGGCAGGTTCTCAAGTACAAAGATAAACTGTACGCCAAGCGAGCATGAGCCTCGTCGCGAAGATCCTCTCCGCCTCGCACGTCAGTCTCGACCTCCAGGCCTCGAGCAAGAAGCGCCTGTTCGAGCAGGCGGGCCTGCTGTTCGAGAATCTCGACGGCATCGCGCGCAGCCTCGTGTTCGACAGCCTGTTCGCGCGCGAGCGCCTCGGCTCGACCGGACTCGGACAAGGCGTGGCGATCCCGCACGGCCGCATCAAGGGGCTGAAAGAGGCGATCGGCGCGTTCGTGCGCCTCGCGCAGCCCGTGCCCTTCGACGCTCCGGACGGCGGCCCGGTCAGCCTGGTGTTCGTGCTTCTCGTGCCCGAAAAAGCGACCGAGAAGCACCTGCAGATCCTGTCGGAGCTGGCCCAGATGTTCTCCGACAAGGCGCTGCGCGAAGCGATGAGCCGCGCGCCCGACGCCGCAGCCTTATACGAGCTGATTGCGAGCTGGCAGCCGGATGCTGCAGGTCAACGTCGCGCGGCTGCATGAGGACAACCGCGAAGCGCTCGCCCTCGCATGGGTCGCGGGGCGCGAGGGCGGCACTGTGGTGCGCCGGGAGGCGGCGCAAGCCGCCTCGCTGATCGGCCATCTCAACCTCACCCATCCCAACAGCATCCAGGTCATCGGCGCGCATGAAGCCGGCCTCGCCGAGCGCCACACCGCCGCCAAGCGCACCGAGTTCGCCGAGCGCCTGATCGCCGCCGACCCGGTGGCGGTCGTGTTCGCCGACGCCATCACGCCCTTTCCCGAGCTCGTGGAGGCGGCTCGCGAGAGCCGCACCGCCATCTTCGCCACGCCGGTAAGCGCGGCGCGGGTGATCGAGAAGCTGTCGCGCTATCTCGCCAAGGCGCTCGCCGAAACAACCGAGATGCACGGCGTGTTCATGGACGTGCTCGGCCTCGGCGTGCTGATCACCGGCGAATCCGGCGTCGGCAAGAGCGAGCTCGGCTTGGAGCTCATCAGCCGCGGCCACGGCCTCGTCGCCGACGACGTCGTCGAGCTCTCGCGCATCGCCGCCGGCGCGCTGGAAGGGCGCTGCCCACCACTGCTCAGGGATTTCATCGAAGTGCGCGGCCTCGGTGTGCTCAACATCCGCACGATCTTCGGCGAGACCGCGGTGCGGCGAAAGATGAAGCTGCGGCTCGTGGTGCACCTCGCGCGGCCATCGCCGGGCGCGCGCGATCCCACCGAGCGGCTCCCGCTCGCCGAGCTGACCGAGGAGATTCTCGGCGTCACCGTGCGTAAGGTGAGCATCCCGGTCGCCGCGGGCCGAAACCTCGCAGTGCTGGTGGAGGCGGCGGTGCGCAACGAGATCCTCAAGCTCCGCGGCATCGACTCGATGGCCGAATTTCTCGCGCGTCAAACCCAGGAAATCGAGAAAGGAGAACCCTGATGCTTCGAACGATCCTCATCGGCGCCGCCCTGGCGCTGGCCGTCCCTCTCCAAGCCCAGGAGAAGAAGGAACCGGCGCAAAAGCCAACCGCGCAGCAGCAGCGCATGACCGAGTGCAACAAGAAGGCCGCCGGGATGAAAGGCGACGAGCGCAAGGCCTTCATGAGCTCGTGCCTGAAGGACACGCCGCAGGACCGCATGGCGAAGTGCAACAAGGAAGCGACAGGCATGAAGGGCGAGGAGCGCAAGAAGTTCATGAGCGAGTGCCTGAAGGCGTAGCCCTGACCTCGCGCCTCATCGTCATCAGCGGGCTGTCCGGCTCGGGCAAGAGCATCGCCCTCAAGGTGCTCGAGGACGCCGGCTACTACTGCGTCGACAATCTCCCCGCGACGCTGCTCACTGAGGTTGCCGACTTCCTCGCGCTCGACGCCAGGCAGGAGCGCATCGCGGTCAGCGTCGACGCGCGCAGCGCTTCGCTGCCCGCGCTTCCGGAGAACATCGAGCGCCTCAAGAGCCGCGGCTTCGACTGCCGCGTGCTCTACCTCGAGGCGAGCACGCCCACTCTGCTGCGGCGCTTCTCGGAGACGCGGCGGCGCCATCCACTTGCCGACGGCCTAACGCTGCCGGAGGCGATCGAGCGCGAGCGCTCGCTACTCGCCGGCGTCGCGCCCCTCGGCAGCCGCATCGACACAAGCGACCTGCAGCCGCGCGTGCTGCAGAACTGGATCCGCGATCTGCTCGGCGTTGGCAGCGGCGCGCTCTCGCTGCTCTTCGAATCGTTCTCGTACAAGCAGGGCATCCCGCTCGATGCGGACTGGGTGCTCGACGCGCGCATGATCGCGAACCCGCACTACGACCCGCAGCTGCGGCCTTTCACCGGACGGGACACGCCCGTAATCGAGTATCTGGAGGCCGACGCGCTTGCGCAGCGCTGGCTTGCCGACGTGCGCGCGCTGCTCGGCCGCTGGCTGCCGGAGGTGGTGCGCGAGAACCGCAGCCACGTCACCGTGGCGATCGGCTGCACCGGCGGGCGGCATCGCTCCGTGTACCTCGCAGAAAAGCTTGCCGCCGCCTTCCGTCCCGACTGGCGCGTGCTGGTGCGCCACCGCGGGCTCACCGAAGAGCACGCGCAATAGAGAATCTTCCGCTTTTCACGCTGCACACCGTGCTTTTTCCGGGCGGGCGGCTGCCGCTGCGCATCTTCGAGAAGCGCTACATGGAAATGGCCAAGGCCTGCCTCAAGGACGGCTCCCCGTTCGGCGTTTGCCTGATCCGCGAGGGACGGGAAGTGGGGGCTCCCGCCACGCCGAGCGACGTGGGCACGCTCGCGCGGATCGCAGCCTGGGACATGCCGCAGCTCGGCGTCCTGCACGTGAGCGTGCGCGGCGAAAGCCGCTTCCGTATTCTCGAGCGCCACCTCCAGGCCGACGGGCTTGCTCGCGCTCGGGTTGACATTCTGCGGGACGAGAGTGACGCCGCCGTGCCCCCCGCCTGCGCTGCTTCGGTGAAGCTCCTCGAGCGTGTTATCGAGCAGCGCCCAGAGCTGCTCGAGCGGCCGCACCGGCTCGACTCGTGCGCGTGGGTGAGCTCGCGGCTCGCGGAGATCCTGCCGCTGCCGCTGGCAGCGAAGCAGGCGCTGCTCGAGCTCGACGATGCGCGCGCGCGGCTGGAGCGGCTGAACGAAGCGCTTGCAGGAGCCCCCTGACGGGCGCCGGCACTGCGCTAGCGCACGCCTGCCGCAACGTGAGCCAACCGGCGCCGGCCGCCAACGTCACCTCGCACAGCACCGGCTGGATGTGCAGCCGGAAATGCGTGAAGCCGTGATGGATGCGTGCGAGTTTGCGTGCCGAGCGGACCGGGACCGCGGGCATCTCTTCCGGAAAACACCATAGCCCGCCCCAGATGCCAGGCGAGGGCCGACGCTCGAGCAGGACCTTTGCTCCATCGGTCGCGACGAACCAGGTTGCGCGCCTGAGCGGCAAGCGGGGCCTGCGTCGCGCCGCCGGCAGCTTGGCAATGCGTCCGGTCTTACGCGCGACGCAGCTCCCCCTCACCGGGCAGGCGCCGCATTGCGGGTTGCGAGTGCATACGGTTGCACCGAGATCCATGAGAGCCTGGGTATAGGTCTCAATGCCGTGCCGCGGCAGCAAGCGCTCGGCAAGCGGCCAAAGCGCATTTTCGCCTTCCACGCCGTAAGCCCGCGATAGAACCCGCCTGACGTTGCCGTCGAGGATCGCGGCGCGCTCGCCGAAGGCGAACACCGCGATCGCGGCCGCGGTCGAACGCCCGATCCCTGGCAGTTTTTCGATCCCGTCTCGGTTGCGGGGGAAGCCGTTGCGCGCTATCTGTTGCGCGGCCTTGTGCAGATTGCGACCGCGCGCGTAGTAGCCCAGGCCGCTCCAGAGGCGCAGCACGCCATCCTCGGAAGCCGCAGCAAGCCTTTCGACGGTGGGGTACTTCGCGAGAAATCTGCGGTAGTACGGTATGACGGTCCCCACCTGCGTCTGCTGCAGCATGACTTCCGAAAGCCAGATGCGGTACGGGTCGCGCGTTCCCTGCCAGGGGAGCCCGCGGCGGCCGTGGCGCCGTTGCCAGGCGACCAGCTTTTGCGCGAAAGACATGCGGTAACATTCTCGCAGATCATGCTGGCGTTCACCCTGCGCCGTCTCGCCCAGGCAATTCTCGTGATGCTCACCGTCGGGTTGATCGCCTTTTCGCTGTTCCGCTTCGTCGGCGATCCGGTCATGTTCATGCTCGGCCAGGATGCGACGCCCGAGCAGCGTGCCGACATCACGCGAATGCTGGGGCTCGACCGGCCGTTCTACGTGCAATATCTGCGCTTCCTCGGCAATGCCCTGCAGGGCGAGTTCGGTCTGAGCCTGCGCCAGGTGCAGCCGGTATCGCGGCTCATCGTGGACCGGCTGCCGGCAACGCTGGAGCTCTCGTTCGTCGCGGCGTTCTTCGCCCTGGCATGCGGCATTCCAATGGGCGTCTACACGGCTCTGAAGAGAAACACCTGGTTGGCGCACGTGATGCTCGCGGTATCTCTCGCGGGAGTGTCGCTGCCCACGTTCCTCATCGGCATTCTGCTCATCCTCGTATTCTCGGTTCAGCTCGGCTGGATGCCCTCGTTCGGGCGCGGCGAGACGGTCGCGATCGGCTGGTGGAGCACGGGGCTGCTCACCGCATCGGGGCTCAAGGCGCTCATCCTGCCCGCGATCACGCTCGGCCTGTTCCAGATGACGCTGATCCAGCGCCTCGTGCGCTCCGAAATGCTGGAGGTGCTGCGAACCGATTACATCCGATTCGCCCGCGCGCGCGGCCTGACCGACCGCGCGGTGCACTTCGGGCATGCACTCAAGAACACACTCGTTCCGGTGATCACCATTACCGGCCTGCAGCTTGGCGCCATCATCGCGTTCGCGATCATCACGGAAACGGTGTTCCAGTGGCCAGGCATGGGGCTGCTTTTCATCCAGGCGGTAAGCTTCGCCGACGTGCCGGTCATGGCGGCGTACCTTTGCCTGATCGCACTCTTCTTCGTGGTAATCAACCTGGTGGTCGATCTCCTTTACTATGCGGTCGATCCTCGCCTTCGCCTGCGCCCGACATGACCAGTCCCGTCGATCGCATCCGCTCCTGGCAGCCCGAGCTGACCGGCATCCGCCGCGACATTCACGCGCATCCTGAATTGTCCTTCCAGGAGCAGAGAACATCCGGGATCGTTGCCGACTATCTGCGCAAGCTGGGCGTCGAAACGCATACCGGGCTCGCCAAGACCGGGATAGTCGGCGTCGTTCCAGGCCGGAAGAACGGCCCGAAAGGCATCGCGCTCCGCGCCGACATGGATTGCCTTCCGATCGAGGAAGGCAACACCTTCGAGCACCGCTCGAGAAACGCGGGCCGCATGCACGCCTGCGGCCACGATGGCCACACCACGATGCTGCTCGGTGCGGCGCGCTATCTCGCGGAGACCCGCAACTTTGCCGGCACTGCGTACCTCGTGTTCCAGCCTGCCGAGGAAGGCGGCGGCGGTGGCGAGGTCATGGTCAGGGAAGGACTGTTCGAGCGCTTCCCCGCAACCGAGGTGTACGCCCTGCACAACTGGCCGGGCCTGCCGCCCGGACAGATGGCGGTGCGCGCCGGACCGGTAATGGCCGCTACCGACGAAATGAGTATCACGCTGCGGGGCCGCGGCGGCCACGGCGCGATGCCGCATCTCGTCGTCGACCCAGTAGTGGCGGCGGCGCAGGTGATTACGGCGCTGCAGACTATCGCCAGCCGCAACGTGAGCCCGGTCGACTCGGTCGTGGTGAGCATCTGCTCGATGCAGACAAGTCAGCTCGGCGCCTTCAACGTCGTCCCGGACGATGTGCGCCTGGTCGGCACCGTGCGCACTTTCCGCCCGGAGACCCGCGACCTGGCGGAAAAACGGCTGAAGGAGATCGTCACCAAGGTCGCCGACGGCCTGGGATGCTCGAGCGACATTCAATACAGCCGCGGCTATCCCGCCACGATCAACAGCGCGCGCGAGGCGCAGTTCGCGGCGCGCGTCGGCGAGCGCGTGTTCGGCAAGGGCAACGTGGTCACCGAGCACGAGCCCACCATGGGCGGGGAGGACTTCTCCTACATGCTGCAGGCCCGGCCCGGCGCCTATATCTTCCTCGGCCAGGGCGGCGCGGCGGGCGGTTGTTTTTTGCACAATGCCAAGTACGATTTCAACGATGAGGTGATCCCGCTGGGCGCCGGCTACCTTGCCGCGCTGGTGGAAGAAGCCTTGCCGATCAAATGAGGAGAGGAGGAGGAACATGAAGAAGCTCGTATTCGCGACGCTGCTCGCATGCGCGGGGCTCGCCCACGGCGTGAACCTCAAGTGGGCGGCGCAGAACGACATCCTGACGCTCGACCCGCACTCGCAGAACCACGCCACCACCAACGCAATGATGCAGCACACCTACGAGGGGCTGACGCGCTACAACAAGCAGTATCAGCCCGAGCCGAGCCTCGCGACGAGCTGGAAGCAGCTCTCCGATACGCACTGGCGCTTCACCCTGCGCAAGGGCGTCAAGTTCCACGACGGCAGCCCGTTCACCGCGGACGACGTGGTGTTCTCCTTCGGGCGCATCCAGCAGAAGCAGGGCACGATGCAGATCTACGTCACCGGCGTGAAGGAGGTCGTGAAGGTCGATGACTACACCGTGGATTTGATCCTGTCGGGCCCGGTGCCGATTCTCCTCAGGAACATCGTCGACTTCCGCATCATGAGCAAGTCGTGGTCGGAGAAGCATCGCTCCCAGAACGTGCAGGATTATGCGAAGAAGGAGGAAACCTACGCTTCGCGCAACACCAACGGCACCGGCCCGTACATGATCAAGGGCTGGGCGCCGGACAAGGAGATCGTCTTCACGCAGCACAAGGGCTGGTGGGGCAAGCTCGACGGCAACGTGACCGACGTGGTGTACAACCCGGTCAAGTCGGACGCCACGCGCGTCTCGGCGCTGCTCGCGGGCGACGTGGACCTCGTCACCGATCTCCCGGTTCAAGACGTCGATCGCCTGCGCAAGGAGCCAAAGCTCAAGATCCTCGACGGCCACGAGGTGCGCACGATTTTCATCGGCATGGACCAGCACGCCGAGGAGCTCAAGTACTCGAACGTCAAGGGCAAGAACCCGTTCAAGGACGTGCGCGTGCGCAAGGCGCTCAACATGGCGCTCGACCGCGAGGCGATCAAGCGCGTGGTGATGCGCGGGCTTTCCATCCCGGCGGGCATCATGGTCGCGCCCGGCGTGCACGGCCACTCGAAGGACATCGACGTGGTGATGAAGCCCGACCCCGCCGGCGCGAAGAAGCTGCTCGCCGAGGCGGGCTATCCCGAGGGCTTTGAGTTCACGCTCGACTGCCCGAACAACCGCTACGTCAACGATGAGAAGATCTGCCAGGCGCTGGTCGGCATGTGGGCCAAGACCGGGCTGCGCGTGAAGCTGAACTCGATTCCGTTCGCGAACTTTATCCCGAAGATCCTGAACTTCGATTCGAGCGCCTATCTCCTCGGCTGGGGCGTGGCGACGTTCGACGCGCAGTACACGCTGCAGTCGCTGGTGCGCACCAAGACCACCGGCGCGGACGGTAACTTCAACCAGGGTCGAATCTCGGATCCCAAGCTCGACACCACGATCGACGCGATCAAGATCGCGACCGACCCGAAAGCGCGCGACGCGCTGCTGCGCGAAGGACTCGTGACCACGCGCGACCAGCACTACTACGTGCCGATCCACCACCAGCTTCGCCCGTGGGCGATGAAGAAAAACGTGTCCACGGTACACAAGGCGGACGACCGGCCCGAGTCGCGCTTCGCCCGCGTTGATGGAGGGGTTTGATTCTCAGGCGATTGTGGGACCACGACCTCGCCTGGAGCTTCCGCAGGTCGCCGGTCACCGTGGTTGCGGCCGCGCTGACGCTGGTTTGCATCGGCGCGGCTGCCTTGTCTCCCTGGATCTCGCCGCAAAACCCCTTCGACGCGGCCGCGCTTGACCTGAACGCGGCGTTCAAGCCGCCCGCCTGGATTGAAGGCGGCGACCCGACTTTCTTCCTCGGTAGCGACAACCAGGGCCGCGACATCCTGTCGACGATCATGCACGGCGCCCGCATTTCGCTCGGCATCGGGCTCGCCTCGGTCGTTTTCGCAATGGCGCTGGGCGTAAGCCTCGGGCTCGTCGCCGGCTACCTCGGCGGGCGGCTCGACGCGCTCATCATGCGCATCGCCGATGTGCAGCTCTCGTTTCCTGCGATCCTGATCGCGCTCCTCATCGACGGCGTGGCGCGGGTGGCGCTCGGCGGCGAGCGGCACGACGAGATCGTGATTCCGGTTCTGGTTCTCTCCATCGGCTTCGCCGGCTGGGTGCAATACGCGCGCACGGTGCGCGGCTCGACCATGGTCGAGAAAGAGAAAGAGTACGTGCAGGCGGCGCGCGTGATCGGCCGGCGCCCGGCTGCGATCATGCTTTCCCACGTGCTGCCCAATGTCATCGGGCCGGTGCTCGTCATCGCTACGATTCACATCGCGACCGCCATCATCACCGAGGCGACGCTCTCCTTCCTCGGGGTGGGGGTGCCCGCGACCCAGCCTTCGCTCGGCACGCTGATCCGCGTCGGGAACGAGTTCCTGCTCTCCGGCGAATGGTGGATCACCGTGTTTCCCGGCGTCGCGCTCGTCGTGCTGGTGCTATCGGTCAACCTGCTCGGCGACTGGCTGCGCGACGCGCTCAATCCGAAGCTTCGATGATCCTCGAAGTGAACGGCCTGACGGTGCAGTTTCCGACGCGTCGGGGCCTGCTCACGGCAGTGGATTCCATCAGCTTCTCGATCGCGCCCGGCGAGGTGCTGGGCGTGGTGGGCGAGTCGGGCGCAGGAAAGTCGATCACGGGACTCGCCGTCATCAGGCTGCTCGAGCCGCCCGGACGCATCGCCGCGGGCAAGGTGTGGCTGGAAGGCCGGCGCATCGACACGCTGCCGCACGAGGAGATGCGGCGTATCCGCGGCCGCAAGATCGGCGTGATCTTCCAGGACCCTCTGACATCGCTAAACCCGCTGTACACCATCGGCCAGCAGCTCGAAGAAACGATATTGACTCATCTGAAACTTTCGGCCCGGGCTGCCCGGGAAAGGGCGCTCGCGCTCCTGAAGGAGGTCGGAATCCCAGCACCCGAGGCCCGCTACAACAACTACCCGCATCACTTCTCGGGCGGGATGCGCCAGCGCGTCGTCATAGCGCTCGCCCTCGCCGCCGAGCCGCGGCTGCTGATCGCAGACGAGCCGACCACTGCGCTCGACGTGTCGATCCAGGCGCAGATCATCGCGCTGCTCAAGCGCCTCGCCGCCGAGCGCGGTGCCGCCGTGATGCTCATCACGCACGACATGGGCGTAATCGCGGAAACCGCGCAGCGCGTCGCGGTGATGTACGCGGGCCGGGTCGTCGAGATCGGGCCGGTGGGCGACGTGATCCACGCGCCGCGCCACCCCTACACCGTCGGGCTGATGGGCTCCATACCGAGGATCGGCTCGAGGAAGAGCCGTCTCATGCAGATCGACGGTGCCATGCCGCGGCTCAATTCGATTCCGCCGGGATGCGCTTTCAATCCGCGCTGCCCGCGCCGCTTCGAACGCTGCACGCGCGAGCGGCCCGAGCTCGCGCCGGCCGGCGCGAGCCGCGCGGCGTGCTGGCTACATGCCGCTGCTTAGCCTCGAATCCGTCAGCCGCGACTTCGACGTCTCGGCGCCGTGGCTCAACCGGGTGATCGAGCGCCAGCCGCGGCGCATCCTGCGCGCGGTCGATCGGGTCAGTTTTGAGATTTCCAAAGGAGAGACACTGGCTCTCGTCGGCGAGTCGGGCTGCGGCAAGTCCACGGTCGCGCGCCTGATCGCCGGCCTGTACGCGCCGACCGAAGGCCGCATCGAATTCCGCGGCCGGCGGCTGCAGATGATCTTCCAGGATCCGTACGCCAGCCTCAATCCGCGCTGGCGCGTACGCAGCATTATCGCCGAACCGATGCAGTTCCTGAATGAAAGGAAACCTGTAGAGAATTTTCTGCTGCAGGTCGGCTTGTCTGCGGACGATGCCGAGCGCTACCCGCACGAGTTTTCCGGTGGTCAGCGGCAGCGCATCTCGATCGCGCGCGCGCTCGCCGGCGAGCCCGATCTCTTGATCTGCGACGAGCCGACCTCGGCGCTCGACGTCTCGGTCCAGGCACAAATTCTTAACCTCATGGCCGAGCTTCAGCAGCGCCTTGGGCTCACCTATCTCTTCATCTCGCACAACCTCGCCGTAGTCTCGCTCGTCGCCGACCGCGTCGGCGTCATGTATCTCGGCCGCATCGTCGAGCTCTCGGCCGCGGCCGAGCTTTTCGCGCGGCCGCGCCACCCCTATACGCGGATGCTGCTCGATGCGGTTCCCGACCTCGGCATGAGCGGCAAGCCGCGCACCCCAGTTGGGGGCGAGGTCCCCAACCCGCTCGCGCCGCCTTCGGGCTGCGCCTTCCATCCGCGCTGTCCCTACGCCAATCCGCGCTGCGAGCTCGAGGTTCCGCGATTCAGCGACGGGGTCGCCTGCCACGCGGTCGACGAGGGACGAATTTAAGAGGGGTCAGGACCCTTTTTCGACGTAACTGCGCGTAACTCGCCGGGAAAAGGGTCCTGACCCCTTTTGTCGCGGATATTGGCCACCCCGAAAGGCACGTGGCCAGCGGCGACGAATGCACGCGCCGAGTCGATGTGCCCAAGTTGGTCGTCGAAGTAGAAGTCGGGTTCGAATGACCTCAGGAACTCGCCCTTGGCGAGGCCCCCGAGGAACATGGCCTCGTCCACCGCGATGTTCCATTCCATAAGCGTGCGCACTGCGCGCTCGTGCGCCGGCGCGCTGCGGGCGGTGACCAAGGCAGTTCTTATTCGGACCGGAACATCCTTACCCGAGGCGGTCTGTAAGCGGTGAAGTGCCTCCAGGAGCGGCTTGAACGGCCCGGGCGGAAGCGGCTGGAGCGCCCGCGCCGTTTCGTGCTCGGTGAACGCATCCAGGCCGTCGCGCTGGTAGACGCGCTCGGCCTCGTCGGAAAAGAGCACGGCGTCGCCGTCGAACGCGATGCGCACTTCGTCGGCGTGGCGGCTCGCCGCCTGCGTGGATTCCGGGTACACGCGCGCGGCTGGCACCTTGGCATCGAGCGCCGCCATCACGTCGGCCTCGTTCGCCGAAAGAAAGAGGTTCGCCTTCAGGGCGTCGAGGTAGCGGTATGGGCTGCGCCCGCGCGTAAATACCCCGCGCTCAATCGTGAGCCCTGCCTGCTTGGCCGAGCGGAACACCCTGAGGCCCGACACCGGGTCGTTCTTGGACAGCACCACCACCTCGACGCGGCTCTGGGCCGGCGTATTGAACGCGAGCAGCTTCTTCACGAGCGGAAACGCCACCCCCTCGCGCGCCGGCACGTCGAGCCGGGCATACTGCAGTGCGATGTACGCCGGCTCGCCGTCTTTCTCGAATACGCTGTTCTCCTCTTCGAAGTCGAAGAGGGCCCGCGACGAGATCGCGACTACGAGCTTGCCTTCGACGGAGTACGGCAATGAGCCTCCCTCGCTTGTCAGTACACCGCCACGCTGCGGATCGACTTGCCCTCGTGCATCAGATGGAACGCATCGTTGATGCGCTCAAGGGGCAGCACATGCGTAATCAGGTCGTCAATGTTGATTCGGCCCTCCATGTACCAGTCGACGATCTTCGGCACATCGGTGCGCCCACGCGCGCCACCGAAAGCGGTGCCTTTCCACACGCGGCCGGTAACGAGCTGAAACGGGCGGGTGCGAATCTCCTGGCCGGCGCCGGCGACGCCGATGATCACAGACACGCCCCAGCCGCGATGGCAGCACTCGAGCGCCTGGCGCATGACGTCGACATTGCCGATGCACTCGAAGCTGTAATCGGCGCCCCCGCCAGTAAGGTTCACCAAGTAAGGAACGAGGTCTGCTCCAATATCTGCCGGATTCACGAAATGGGTGAGGCCGAATTTGCGTGCCAGCGCCTCGCGCTGCGGATTCAGGTCGACGCCCACGATCAGGTTCGCGCCGACCATGCGCGCACCCTGCACCACGTTGAGCCCGATGCCGCCCAGCCCAAAAACGACAACATTCGCGCCCGGCTCGACCTTGGCGGTGTTGATCACCGCTCCGATTCCGGTGGTCACGCCGCAGCCGATGTAGCACACCTTGTCGAAGGGCGCGTCGTCGCGGATTTTCGCCACCGCGATCTCGGGCAGCACGGTGAAGTTCGCGAACGTCGAGCAGCCCATATAGTGATGCACGGCTTTTCCGTTCAACGAAAAGCGGCTGCTGCCATCGGGCATCACTCCTTTGCCTTGCGTAGCGCGGATCGCCGTGCAGAGGTTCGTCTTGCGCGAAAGGCACGATTTGCACTGCCGGCACTCGGGCGTATAGAGGGGAATCACGTGGTCGCCTTTGCGCACGCTGGTGACGCCGGGGCCCACGTCGACCACCACGCCAGCACCCTCGTGGCCGAGGATCGCCGGGAAAAGTCCCTCGGGGTC
>DATFEI010000258.1:0-9158 GCA_035251315.1 Burkholderiales bacterium
ATTCATTCTGGCGGGGCTGGCGCTGTTCGTCATCGGCTACGTGGGGCTGATCTTCGCGCGGCTCATCAAGGCCGCGGTGTCGCGCGAGCGCGAGTTCCTCGCCGATGCTTCCAGCGTGCAGTTCACCCGCAACCCCGACGGCATCGCCGGCGCGCTCGACCAGATCCGCGTCTCCAGCGCCGGCACGCTCATCGCCAACCGCTACGCCGAGGAGTTGTCGCACATGTTCTTCGGCGCCGCGGTCACGGTGCGGCTCGCAAGGCTCTTCGATACACACCCGCCGCTCGACGAGCGCATTCGCCGCGTGCATCCGCAGTTCCAGCGCAGCGAGTACCGCGCGAAGCGTGTTACCGCGCTGCCGCTGGAGGGCGAGCGTTTCGCCGCCGTAGAGCAGAAGGGCAGACGCGGAAGCGATTTCGCGGCGGCGTGGGGCCGAACGCCCGGCGAGAGCGCCGCCCTTGTCGGCACGCTCGACCCGGGCAAGATGGAATTCGCCGGGCGGCTGCTCGCGGCGCTGCCGCAGCCGCTGCGCGAGAGCGTGCGCAGTGTCGACGGTGCGCGCGCGGTAATGCTCGCACTTCTCCTCGCCGAGCCCGAGGAGGCGATGCGCCCGCAGCTCGAAGCGATCGGCAACGCGGACATCGCGGCGCAGGGGCGCGCGATGGCGGCGCACGTGCGCGGCCTTGGCCTCGAGTTTCACCTTCCCCTGATTGACCTCGCGCTCCCCGCAATCAAGGCCGCGCCCGAATCTGCGAAGAACGAACACCTGGCCGCGCTGGAGGCGGTGGTCAACGCCGACCGGCGCGTCTCGCTGCACGAGTTCGTCGTTCTCACGCTCGTGCGATCGCAGCTTGCACCCCGGCCCAGGCCGGCCGAGACCAAAGGGGTCGCGGAGCTCAAGAGGCAGGCGGCGACGCTGCTGGCGCTGGTAGCTCACGCCGGCACGCGTAGCGATGCAACGGGCGAGCGCGAGGCGGACCTGCAGGCCGCGCTCGCCACCGGGGCGAGCATCCTTGGCATTCCAGCAGAAACTGCTCAGGGGGCGGAGCTCAGCCTGAATGCCGTCAACGAAGGGCTGGAAGCACTGCGCAGCCTCGCGCCGATCGAAAAAGGCTTGCTGGTGAAGGGGTTGTTCGCCGCGGCCACGGTCGACGGCACGATCCGCGTCTCGGAGGCGGCATTGATGCGCATGGTCGGCGCGGTGCTCGAGTGTCCGTTGCCGCCCCTACTGGACCGGTTTCTTCCCGAGCCGCTCTAGGATCGTTTCGCGCGTCTTCTGCACCGCGCCCGCGAACGGCCCGCCCGCGGCGGCTGCCTTCTCGATCACCGGCAGCGCTTCCTCGTGGCGGCCAAGGTCGGACAGCGTTTGCGCGAGGTTGTTGAGCACCACGACCGACTCCGGCTCGCGCCGCGCCGCTTCGCGCAATACGGCCTCGGCCTGCGCTAGCTCGCCGAGCGCGTAATGCGTATTGGCAAGCCCGATGCGCGCATTGACGTTCTCCGGCCAGCGCTCGAGGAAGGCCGCGTAGGCGGCGCGCGCGCTGCGCGCCTGGCCGGTGCGCTCGAGCGCGGCGATGGCGCTGAGCCAGCTCTTCTCTTCGGCCGTCGCCGGAATGCGATCGGGCGGCACGGCGACCATCGCCCAGTAGCCGCTGCGCATCCACACTATCTCATGCGCGGCGAACGGCATGACCTCGCGCTGCTGCGTGCCGGAGCGCAGCACGAGCGTGCCGCGCGGATAGTCGTAGCCGATCGCCACCGCGTAGTGCCAGCCGTCGCTGAACAGGCCGAGGTTCTGCAGCACGATGACCGGCGTGCCAGCGGCGATCTCGCGCAGCAGGTCCTCGAAGCGCGGCGCGAGCGCGTACGAAATCATGCCGTGGCGCCGCGCCGCGGCCAGCATCTCGACCTGGAGGCTGCCTTTGCGGTCCGGGATATAGACCTGGGGCACGAGCTCTTCGGGGCTGGTCTTGGCGCCAGCGTCGACGAGCACGGTGGCGAGCGCCGCCGGCCCGCACTGGTACTCGAGCTGCGGGAAAAACGGCACCGCGGTGAGCTCGATCCGCTCGGGCAGCCCCGGCAGCACGCCGCGCTCGGCAAGCTCCTTGGTCTGCGGCACGAGGCTCGCGCAGCCCGCAGCCGCTGCCAAAATGAAAACGCCCGCGATCACGCGGGCGCTTTGCGGTACGAAGCGAATGGCTAGCGGCGGAACCAGATCCACCACACGGCGAATGCGACCACGACGATCAGGAGGATGGTGCCCGTGGAGTCGGCACCGGCGGGTATGCTCTGGATCTTGCCGGCGAGCGACTGCACTTCCTGGTCGGTCATGGAAGCGACGCGGTCCTTCACTGCGGAAGCATCGACGCCGAGCGATTGCAGCTGGCTCGTCACGTCAGCGCGGCCGAGGAATTGCAGCACGGTGTTGCGGTCGGCCTGCGATGCGACTGAAGCGACCTGGTCGGTACCGATCATGCCTGCGTTCGCGTACTGGATCGGCGCCCAGACCATAAGCACCATCAACAAGCGGCAAAGCGTCCTTGCGCAAACTGATTTCATCTAAAAGTCCTCGGATGAGATTGACTGAAACATCGTGATGTAGACGACCCGCACCCCTTTCGATCGTCTGCGAACCAGCGTATGTCGGGCCCCGTGTGAAGTCAAGGAAGCATGAAGGTATGTGCAAGAATCCCTACGCATGGTCGAATACGAACGACTTCAGGCTGCGCTGCAGCACGCCTTGTCGGGCGAAGTGCGCTTCGACGGGGGCATGCGCGCCGCGTATGCCTCCGATGCTTCGAACTATCGGCAGGTGCCGATTGGCGTGGTGCTGCCGCGCACCGTCGAAGACATCGTTGAGACCCTGCGCGTGTGCTCGAGCCACGGCGCGCCGGTACTCGCGCGCGGCGGGGCGACCTCGCTCAACGGGCAAGCGGTCAACGTCGCGGTGGTCATCGACTGCTCCAAGTATCTCGATCGGGTGCTTTCTATCGACGCGCAGGCGCGGCTCGCGCGCGTCGAGCCCGGCGTGGTGTGCGACACGCTGCGCGACGCGGCCGAGGCCCACGGTCTCACGTTCGCTCCCGACCCGGCGACCCATTCGCGCTGCACCCTTGGCGGCATGATCGGCAACAACTCGTGCGGGCCGCATTCCGTCATGGGCGGCACCACCGTGCAGAACATCGAGCGCCTCGAGGTGCTGACCTACGAGGGCGCAAGGTTCTGGTGCGGGCCAACATCCGATTCTGAATTCGAAAAGATAACCGCGAAGAATGATTCTCAATCTCGAATCTATCGAAACCTGAAAGCGATGGCGGATAAGTACGCCGAGCACATTCGCACCGGCTTCCCGAAGATCCGGCGGCGCGTCTCGGGCTACAGCCTCGAGCAGCTTCTGCCCGAGAACGGCTTCAACGTGGCGCGCGCGCTCGTCGGCTCCGAAGGAACTTGTGCCCTCACGCTGCAGGCTGAGGCGCGCCTCGTAAAGAGTCCGCAGCACCGCGTGCTAGTCGTGCTCGGCTTTCCGGACATCGGTGCTGCGGGCGACGCGGTGCCGCGCATGCTCGCCGCCGGGCCGATCGCCTGCGAAGGGCTCGACGAGGCGATCATCGGTGGCCTGCGCGAGCGAGGGCTGCGACTCGACGACATCGCGCTGCTTCCGCCGGGCAAGGCCTGGCTGATGGTCGAGTTTGGGGGAGACACCGAGAAGGAAGCAGTCGAGAAAGCAAAGTCAATTCCGGGAGCTCTTGTCAACGATAAGAATCTCATCTCCCGCCTTTGGACCATCCGCGAGACTGGCGCGTCAGCGACCGCACTTAACCTGGGCGGGAAGGGCGCCGACCCGGTCGTCGGCTGGGAGGACGCCGCGGTCGATCCGATGCGGTTGGGCGGATACCTGCGCGAGTTCCAGGCGCTCGTGGATCGCTTCGGCTACCGCACCTCGCTCTACGGGCATTTCGGCGACGGCTGTATCCACGCGCGCATCAACTTTGAGCTGCGCACGCAAGCAGGCCTTGCGCACTGGCGGCGCTTCCTCACCAAGGCGGCCGAGCTCGTCGTCAAGTACGGCGGCTCGCTCTCGGGCGAGCACGGCGACGGCCAGGCGAAAGGCGAGCTGCTGCCGATCATGTTCGGGCCGGAGCTGATGCAGGCGTTCCGCGAGTTCAAGCGGGCCTGGGACCCGCAGAACCGCATGAACCCCGGCAAGCTGATCGATGCGCTGCCGCTCGACGCCAACCTGCGCCTCGGGCCGCAGTACAAGCCTGTCAGTGTCAAAACGAAATTTTCGTTCCTGAGCCCGGTCGGCGACGGGTTCGTCCGCGCGGCCGAGCACTGCATCGGCATGGGCAAGTGCCGAGCCCGCAGCGGCGGCACCATGTGCCCGAGCTACCGAGCCACTCACGAAGAGCGCTACTCCACGCGCGGCCGCGCGCGCTTGCTCGCAGAGATGCTGCGCGGCGAGGTCATCACGGAGGGCTGGGCGAGCGAGGAGGTGAAGGAAGCGCTCGACTGGTGCCTCGCATGCAAAGGTTGCCGCAGCGACTGCCCGACACACACCGACATGGCGGCCTACAAGGCGGAGTTTCTCTCGCACTACTACGAAACCCATCGCCGCCCGCGCCAGGCGTGGTCGATGGGACGCATCGGCGAGTGGGCCCCGCTCGCTTCCCGGTTCTCAGGTATCACGAATGCTTTCTCGCAGACTTCTTTCGTGAAACGCGTCGCCGGCGTTGCTCCGGGGAGCACGTTGCCGAAGTTCGCGCCGCGCACCTTCCGTTCCCAATTCAGGACGAATGGAAAGGGAGAGCCCGTCGTGCTGTTCGACGATACGTTCAACAACTACTTCCGTCCCGACACCGCGGCCGCGGCGCACGAGGTGCTCGCGCGCGCAAGTTGCAGGGTTGAGCTGCCTGCGCAGCGCGTGTGCTGCGGCCGCCCTTACTACGACTATGGGATGCTCGAGCAGGCGAAGCGCGCGCTCCAGCGCGTGCTGGAAGTTCTCGGCCCACGGCTGGATGCAGGCATTCCCATCGTTGTTCTCGAGCCGGGCTGCCTTTCGGTGTTCCGCGACGAGCTGCGCCAGCTGCTCCCCGGCGATTCGCGTGCCGCGCGGTTGGCGGCGCAGGCTGTCTCGCTTCCCGAACTCCTGAATCGCCGGAATTTCAAGGCAGGCATTTCAGGGCGCGTACTTATGCATGCGCATTGCCATCAAAAGGCGCTGTGGGGTGTAGCGAGCGATCTCTCCCTCCTGAAAAGCGCCGGATGCGAAGTGCTTGCACCCGATACCGGCTGCTGCGGGATGGCGGGCTCATACGGCTACCGGCCGCAGCACGCAGGCGCTTCGCGCCGTATCGCCGAGCTCGCGCTCCTGCCCGCACTTGCGGGCGCGCGCGACGCGACAGTCGTAGCGAACGGGTTTTCGTGCCGCGAGCAGATCGAGACGCAGACCGGACGCCGCACGGTGCACATCGCGGAGCTGCTCGCCGGGCGATGAGGGCCAGCGCGCTCGTGCTCGGCGTGTCAATCTGCGCCGGCGCGCTCGCCTCGGAGGCGCTCTTCCGGGCAATCGATGATCACCGCGAGCGCGCTGCGCTCGATCTCCTCGCAGGCGGCAACACGATGCTCGAAGCGCGCAATGCGAAGGGTGACACGCCCCTGCATCGCGCGGTGGAGACGGGGTTGCGTCAGCTCGCGAAGGCGCTGCTCGACGCAGGCGCCAACCCCGGCGCGCGCACACGCAACGGCGAGACGGCCCTGCACCTTGCCGCGCTGCATCCCGAGCCCGAATTCGCCGATCTGCTGCTCGCCGCAGGCGCCGACCCCGGCGCGCGAAACGCCGACGGCGATTCGCCGCTGCATTGGGCTGCGCTCAGCGGCCATATCGTGGTGGTGCAGCGTCTGCTCGCACGCGGCGCCGATCCGCGCGCGAAGAACCGTAAGGGCCTGAGCGCGAGCGACTACGCGCGGCGCGATGGCCACGACGAAGTTGCGCGCCTGCTGGACCGCGGCGGAAAGTAGCTCCGTCGTCGCCTCTACCCGACAGTCAAAAGGACCATCCCGTCAACGATGCGCTGCCGGATTCGACTTGCCTCGTCGGGTTTGCCCGACAAACGCGCGGGCGGAATTCCCTCATGAGTGCGCCGCAAGGCACTGTTTCCGTTACACGACGCATAGATGGCATGGCGATTGCTCAAAAGGGTGCGATACGGGAGCGAGGAGATGACAACGATCCGTCTGAAGCAGGAATTCCATTCGGTGGCGCATACCTTGTGGAGTTGCCTCGTGCTCGCCCTCGTCTTGGGCGGCATCGGCGGCACGATCTACAAGGTCATATCGCCTGACGGGTGGTTCGCCCAGGCCTTCGGCCGCAGCTTGTCCGCCGGCGTGGCGGCACTCGGCTCGATGGGGCTGGTGGGAGCGCTTGCCTGGTTCTCGCGCGCCTGGGGAGACTCGGAGCGCGGCCTCGTCTCATATTTCGTGGTTTACGGATTCGCTGCGGCGGGTATCCTCTATCTGCTGCAGCTCTGGATTAAAGGAACGCTGTAGCGAGCAGACCGATACAGCTCAAGCGGTCGATTCGGCAGTTCGACTCTCCTCCCCGGGGCCCGTCCTCCCCCCTACAGGCGGGCCCTATTTTTTTCTACTGTGCCAGTGCGAGCCGCGCCGGCGAGATCAAGACCCCGAACTGCTCGCACCAGATCACGACCGAGCCGAACTTGGCGATGTCGACTCCGGCCGGGATGTCGAAGTTCTGGCTGCCCTTGAAGGCCTTCAGCCGGCCGAGATCCACGAACATGGTGCGCGCGACATTGGTCGAGGGCACCACTTCCTTCTCCGGCACCAGGTAAACGTGAAACTTGGGCCCTGGACCCACTTCGAAATCGGGTTCCAGGTGCAGCACGCCCTCGTACACCGTTACGCCTCCCTTGCCGTAGTGAATGGGGTCTGACGGGTTTGCGTGCATGAACGTGCCGCGCGCGAGCACCTTGCGCGCCTCGCCCGCCGGCTTCTCCGGCACCTTCTCGGTGGCCACGATGTCGGAGAGGAACACATAGGGGTAGACGAAAATGCCGAGCGCGAAGCCACCGAACGCGCCGAGCACCAGCGCTGCGAAAAACGTGATGATGTAGGCGCGCACGGCTATTGCGCGCGGCGCGGTGCGCTCTGCAGGAGCTGCACAAGCTCGTGCTTCCAGAATTTGGCGCGGCCCGTGGTGCCGTGACCCGAGGTTTCCTCGCTGCCGGGAATGAGGAATACGCGCCCGTTCCTGACGCGTTTGATCTCGCGCTCGAGGACGCCAAGCTCTGGCGGGTTGCGTTCATCATCGGCTGAATTGATGGCTAGCAGTACTGCCTCGATGCGGTCCAGCTCCGGCGCGGGGTTGTAGTCGCGCGAGGAATCCCACTGATAGAGGTGGTCGTTCGCGTCGCCGCGGAACGGGGCAGCGAACCGTTGCGCGATCAGCTGGTCGGCCTTCTCTCGCGTGGGCGCCGCCTTGTAGAGTCCCTGATTGCCGCCGTTGGTGCCGATCGCGAAATAGATCGAGGCGAATTGCACGCTGGGCGGCTGCTTCGTGTAGTTGCCGTCCATGTACAGCGGATCGTTGCGGATCGAGTCGATGATCATGCGCCGCATCATCCAGTTGCGGCCGGACATCTCGACGGGTAGCGACGCCATCGGCACCGCGATATCCATGAAGCCCGGATAACGCTGCGCCCAGATCCAGGTCTGCATTCCGCCCATCGAGTTGCCGAGCACCAGCCGCAGGTGCCGCACGCCGAGATGCTCGCGCACCAGGCGGTACTGCCCCTCGACCATGTCCACGTAGTTGTACTTCGGAAACTTGGTGCGCAGGCCGTCGGAAGGCTTGCTCGACTTCCCGGTGCCGATCGCATCCGGCAGGATGATGTAGTACCGGTGCGCATCGAGCGGCTGCCCCGGGCCGAACAGTTCGCCGGCGAAGCTCGGGTTGAGGAGCCCCGTGCCCGAGCCGTTCGTTCCGTGGAGCAGAAGCACCGGCTCGCCGCTGGGCGCGCCTACCGTCGTGTAGTGAAGCCGCAGCTCGGGCAGCACATCGCCGGTATGGAACTTGAAGTCGCGCACCATCCAGTTTCCTTCGTGCGGAGCAGGATAATCGGCCGCAATAGCGGCAGCGCTTGCCAAGGCGAAAAGCAGAGCGAAGAAGCGCTTCATGGGTCCTCCTCGGGTCAGACTGCGATGGGTGCCTTGATGGCGGGATGGGGGTCGTAATTCTCCAGCGTGAAGTCTTCGTAGCGGAACTCGAGAAGTTCGCGCACCGCTGCATTCAGCCGCAGCCGGGGGAAAGCGCGCGGCTTGCGCGTGATCTGCTCGCGCGCCTGCTCCAGATGGTTGAGGTACAGGTGCGCGTCGCCGAGCGTGAGGATGAACTCGGCGGGCTTCAGCCCGGTCACCTGCGCCACCATCAGCGTGAGCGCGGAGTAGGATGCGATGTTGAACGGCACGCCGAGGAAAAGGTCCGCGCTGCGCTGGTACATCTGGCATGAGAGCCTGCCGTCCGCGACATAGAACTGAAAGAGCAGGTGGCAAGGCGGTAGCGCCATGCGGTCAATGTCGGCGGGATTCCACGCGCTGACGATGTGCCGGCGCGAATCCGGCTTGTTTCGGAGGGACTGGATGAGATTTTTTATCTGATCGACTTCCTTGCCATCCGGTGTGCGCCAGTGACGCCACTGATAGCCGTACACCGGCCCGAGCTCGCCGTTCTCGTCGGCCCATTCATCCCAGATGGTCACGCCGCGCTCCTGCAGCCAGTGCACGTTGGTGTCGCCGCGCAGGAACCAGAGGAGCTCATAGAGGATGGACTTGAGATGCAGCTTCTTCGTGGTGAGGAGGGGGAAGCTGTCCTCGAGGCCAAAGCGAAGCTGGCGCCCGAACACCGACAGCGTCCCCGTGCCAGTGCGATCCGACTTGCGCGTGCCGTGCTCGAGCACCTCTGCGACGAGATCGAGGTACTGCTGCTCGCCCGGGGCCTTCACAGGCCGATCTCGGCGATCACCTCGGCCGCGCTCTGAAAGCGCTCCTCGGGGTTCTTGGCGAGCAGGCGGTCGAGCAGCGGCTGGTGCACCGAAAGCATGCCGGTCAGTTGGGGCACGGGGGCGTGCACGTGCATGGCGATC
>DATFEI010000088.1:0-6113 GCA_035251315.1 Burkholderiales bacterium
GACTCCCTCGGTCTCGCGCCGCGCCCGGGTGCGCTGTCGGTGTACACGCGGTTTGAGAACTGGTATTCGCTCAACGCGATCCCGGGCGTTTCCGTGCATTACGGATTCACCCAGAAGCGCGTGTCCCTCGGCACTGGCGGACGGGCGGCCGTGCCCGCCGATGCGCCGGTCGCGGGACCTGGCATCCGGCTGAAGCCCTCCAGCGAGCTCGCCTCGGTTCCCTCCGCGGCCCAATCAGGCGCTGCGCAGGTTGCACCCGCGGCGACCATTGCCGCCCCTGCCGTTGCTGCGGCCGCGCCGCCAGCGGCGGAAGCTGGAGCGCAGACGCCGCGCGGCGCTGCGCCCGGCCGACTTCTGCCGCTGGAGGTGCGCGTCAACGGCGCCAAGGTGGGCAACTGGCTGCTGCTCGAGAAGGACGGCAACCTCTATGCGCCGCCCGACGCGTTCGACGAGTGGCGCCTGAGCAGGGATCCCTCGGCCCAGGGCGTGGAATACCGCAACCGGGTCTGGTATCCGCTCGCCTCGATCCCGGGCTACGAAGCCCAGTTCAATTTTGCCGAGCAGTCGGTGGACCTGCGCTTCCTGGCGACGGCGTTCGGCGCCACGCGCCTGACGGGCAGGGAGGAGGAGCTGGCCCCGCTGAGCCCTGTCCTCGCATCGCTCTTCCTCAACTACGACGTGAGCGAGACGATCTCCGCCGGCCGCGATTTCCAGACCCGATACGACCTCGGCGCGCTGCTGGAGTTCGGCTACTCCTCGTCGCTGGGCGTGCTGACCAGCAGCCATGTCGGCCGCAATCTCCAGAGCGACGAGAACCTCGAGGCGCGCAGCTGGCGCCGCCTGGAAACGGCATTTACCAAGGACTTCAGGGACGAAAACCTGACCCTGCGGCTGGGCGACAGCACGACGCGCCCGGGCATGTGGGGACGGCAGGTTTACTTCGGCGGCGTGCAACTGGGCCGCAATTACTCCCTGTCGCCGGGGTTCATCTCCTATCCTCTGCCCATCATCGGCGGTCAGTCCAGCGCGCCGAGCACGGTGGAGCTGTACGTGAATGATGTGCTTCGGCAGACCTCGCAGGTGCCCACCGGGCCGTTCGTCATCGACAATTTCCCGCTGCTTACCGGTACCGGGCAGGCGCGGCTGGTGGTGCGCGACCTGCTCGGCCGCGAGACCGTGCTGGTGCAGGACTTCTTTGCCAGCACCGACCTGCTGGACGAGGGCCTGAGCGACTGGAGCGCCGAGATCGGCGCGGTGCGTGAAAACTTGGGCGTCACGAACGCGGACTACGGTCAGACCTTCGCCTCGGGCCTGTGGCGCTACGGCTTCGACCGGCAGCGCACGCTGGAAGCACGCGCGGAGGCGGGCGAAGAAACGCGCGGTGCGGGGCTTGGGCTGAGCGCCGCGCTGCCGTGGCAGATGCTGGGACAGGTATCGGCGGCCGGGAGCCGGAACGATACGGCCGGCAGCGGCGGCAAGGGAATGATCGGCGTGCTGCACTCGAGCCTCTGGCACGGCTTCTCGCTGCGTGCCGAAAACGCCTCGCGCGAGTACCGGCAGATCGGCACCGAAACGGCGTTCCTTCCCAGCCGCAGGCAGTACTCTGCGAGCTATACCTCGTACGCGCGCGAGGGCCGCGGTTCGTTCGGCGTCGCCTACGCGCGCATCGAGCCCTACGACCAGGCGGAAATCACCACGATGTCCGCGAACTACACGCTGCGCCTCGGCGCACGCTCGTCGCTCACCTTCACCGCGACGCGCGTGATGGGCGCGGCCAAGGCCGACACGGTAGGCATGTCGCTCATCATTCCGTTCGAGAACCGCAGGCATGCGACGGCCAATGTCACTGCGCGCGAGGACAGTACCGACAGCTACGTCGGCGTCAGTCAGGGACTGGGCGCGGAGATCGGCATGGGCTGGCGCGCGCTGGCGGGAAGGCGCGCGGGGGAGAATTTCGGCGAGGGCGGCGTCTATTACCAGGGTGCCCGGTCGTTGCTGACGGCCGACGTGAATGCCACCTCGGACGTGCAGACGGCCCGTCTCGGCGCACAGGGAGCCCTGATCGCCGCCGACGGCAGCCTGTTCGCGACGCGCAGGGTGCAGAACGGTTTCGCGGTCGTCGAGGTTTCAGGGTACGAGAACGTCGGTGTAGGCATGCACAGCAACATCTACGCCCGAACCGACGCGTCGGGCCGCGCGCTGGTGCCGGATCTGCAGCCGTATCGCGCGAACAGCATCCGCCTCGATCCGAACGAATTGCCGATCAGCGCAGAGATCGACAGCATCGAGCTGACTGCGGTTCCGGCCTCGCGCAGCGGCGTCAAGGTGAAGTTCCCCGTGCGCAGCGGGCGCGGCGCCCTGATCAAGATCGAGCTCCAGGATGGCCAGCCGGCGCCGGCGGGGGCGACCGTCGCCATCAAGGGCGACGACAAGGAGTTCTATGTCGCGCGGCGCGGGGAGGCGTTCGTGACCGGGCTGCCGGAGAGCAGCGTCGTCACGCTCCGCTGGAAGGGGCAGGCCTGCGACCTCAAGATCGACCTGCCGCCCGGAAAGCTCGACGATATCGCGCGTGTGGGACCGGTCGTGTGCTCAGGGGTTACGCGATGAGACTCTGCAATCGGCGGACCGCACTGCGCCTTACGCTCATGTTCCTGCTTTGTGCAACGTCACATGCGCAGGCGGTGGTCACATGTTTCGCGAACGTGAGCTCCATCTCGACGTCGTTCAATCCGCTCAACCCGACCGACCTGGTCACCACCGGAATATGGAGCGTCACCTGCTCGCGCGCCCTTTCGGACCCGGGCACGACGTTCAGCTTCGATCTGGAGGCCAACAACGGCGTCAATTTCACGGGTCAAACCAGTCGTGTCGCTCTTGCGGGCTTGTACTACACGTATGAGCTCTACAGGTCCAATTCTTCCGCGAATAGTGAAGAGTGGGGCAGCGTGCCCAATCGACGCTTTACGGGCACGGTCGACCTCACAACCGGGACATCGTATACGACGCCTTCGCTCCAGTTCTTCTTGCGCGTTCCGGCCGGACAGGCGGTTCAGCCCGCCGGAATTTACACGGATGTCGTGACCACGACGCTCACCTATCCCAGCAAGAGCGCCATTACATCGGTCGGGACCTTCAACATTGCCCTCAATTCCATCGCGAGCTGCACTTCTGTCGTGCCTGCGTCTCTGACGTTCAACTACATATCGTTCCAGGGCGCCCCCGCGACGCCAAGCGCGAATTTCATCGTCAATTGCACCACGGGTTTGCCCTACACCATGACGCTCGACGGACTGGCGCAGCCGGCACCGATCAATGTAATTGACGACGCTTTGAACCTGAGTTATTCGGTCCAGTTGAGCTCGGGTGGCGGTACGGGTACGGGGACGGACCAGTTCCACCAGATCATGGGCACCATGCCGGCAAATCAGTCCGGTACGTGCACGGTGCTTCCCTGCACGAACGCCGCAGCGACCAACAAAACCCGCACCCTCACGGTCACCTACTGACAGGGGTGCTGAGCGCCCTTCAGCTCAGCTTCACGTACTCGTACTCCACCGGCAGGTTGTTGATCCCGCGCTCGGGCGGCGCGACCCATCCGGCCATCTTCCCCGGCTCGACCACGCGCTGCATGAGCGAGCGCACGAACGCACGGTCGGCCTCGGTCGGGATCCACTCGCCGATCCTCCGGTCGTACTCCTCGCGCGAAACGATCTTGCCCTCCGGCGTCACCGGCACGTTGACCCACGAGCCGATGGAGCGGCGAAAGTGCGGCGAGGGGAGCGCGAGGCGGAAGGCGTAGCCCGCGCGCTCGATGGCGCGGTTCCAGCGCTTCAGCCCGATTTCGCAGTCCTTCAGGTAGCTCTCGCGCATCACTTCGTTCAGCGCGTTCAGCATCGGCACGTCCTGCACGCCTTCCGGCGTCTCGAGCTTCAACTGCGCGTTGCGCAGCACGTGGTCCTCGTACTGCGACTCGTCCGGCCGGCCCTTCAAGCCGTTGGCGAAGCTCGCCGCGGCGTTGGAGGAGATCTCCGAGCCGAACAGGTCGAGCGACGACGAGCACCAGAAGTTGAGGTACTTCTGCAGCAGCGGCAGGTCGACCGCGCCCGCGGCGCGGATCCTCGCCGGGTCCTCGGTGCCCAGTTCCTTCATCACTTCGAGCGTCCTCTTCACCACGCGCCCGATGCCGGTCTCGCCGACGAACATGTGGTGTGCTTCTTCCGTCAGCATGAAGCGGCAGGTGCGCGAAAGCGGATCGAAGGCCGATTCGGCGAGGCTCTTCAGCTGGTACTTGCCGTCGCGGTCGGTGAAGTAGGTGAAGCAGTAGAACGACAGCCAATCCGAGATCGGCTCGTTGAAGGTGGTGAGGATGCGCGGCTTGTCCGCGTCGCCCGAGTGGCGCGCGAGCAGCTCCTCGGCTTCTTCCCGGCCGTCGCGTCCGAAGTAGGCATGCAGCAGGTAAACCATGGCCCACAGGTGGCGGCCTTCCTCGACGTTCACCTGGAAGAGGTTCCTCAGGTCGTAGAGGGAAGGGCAGGTGTGGCCGAGCATGCGCTGCTGCTCCACCGACGCGGGCTCGGTGTCGCCTTGGGTGACGATCAGGCGCCGGAGCGTGGAGCGGAACTCGCCCGGCACCTGCTGCCAGACCGGCTGGCCCATGTTGTCCCCGAACCCGATCTTGCGCTCGGCCACCGGGTCGGCGAGGAAGATCCCCCAGCGGTACTGCGGCATCTTGACCGCGCCGTAGGTCGCCCAGCCGTCCGCGTCCACCGAGGTGGCGGTGCGCAGGTAGACGTCGGCGCTCTGGAAGTCCTTCGGCCCGAGGTGCTGCCACCAGTCGAGGAAGTGCGGCTGCCAGTGCTCGAGCGCGCGCTGCAGCGCGCGGTCGTTCGCCAGGTCGACGTTGTTGGGGATCTTGTCGCTGTAGTTGATCGCGGCCATCAGACTCTTTCCTTGTTGAACTTCGCTTTCGCGCCGGTGCCGTACACCTTGAGCGCGCCCTGCTCGCCGACCGCGTTGGGCCGGATGAAGATCCAGTTCTGCCAGGCCGACAGGCGCCCGAAGACGCGCGTCAGCATGTTCTCCCTGCCGGTGAACCGCAGGCTCGCCTCCATGCCGGTGAGCGCGTCGGGCGAAAGGCTGGCGCGCTCCTCTACGGCGATGCGCACCTCGTCTTCCCAGTCGATGTCGTCGGGGGTGGCGGTGATCAGTCCCAGCGCGCCGGCCGCTTTCGCCTCGAGCAGCTTGCCGCGCTCGAGCGCGGGCACCTCGCCGCAGTAGTGCGCCGCGAGGCGCGAATCGCCGTTCACCATTGGGTAGGTGCCGAAATTGAGGTTGCTCAACGCGATCGCCGGGCCGCCCTCGGCGTCCAGCATGAAGCTGCGATCGGCGGCGAGGGCGAGCTCGAGCAGCGTGCCGGCGAAGCACGAGCCCGGCTCGATGACGGCGAAGATCGAGCGCGAAGATACGTCCAGGCGCGCAAGCGTGCGGCGCAGGTAGCCGAGCGTCTCGCGCACGAACCAGTCCCCGGCGTTCTTCTCCAGCAGCGCATCGAGCTCCAGCACCTTCGCCGGGTCGCCTTTGGTCTTCAGGATCCACAGCCCTACGGCGAGGTGATTGTGGCGCAGCTCGAGGATCGCGCGGTCCAGCTCGCGCGCCAGGCGCAACGGGTACCAGTCGGCGCTGCGCTCGAGCGCCACCTTGTCCGGACCCTGCACGGTGATCGTCGCGGTTCCTGCTGCGGCGTCGACCTCCACCTTGACCAGGCGGCTCTCGCCGAGCGGGGTAAGCTGCACGCCCGCGCCGCCCGGGCGGTCGGAAAGCTTCGCCAGCTCCAGCGCGCGCGCCCTGACCTTCTCCTGGAACTCCTGCGGCCGGGCGACGTGATCCACCAGCTTCCACTCCTTCGCGCGATCCGCACGCACGCCTTCCGCGGTCGTGCAGAAGACGTCCGCCAGATCGCGCCGGACCTTCCTCTTGTCGACGATGCGCGTCAGGCCGCCGGTGCCCGGCAGCACGCCGAGCAGCGGCACTTCGGGCAGGCTCACCGTGCTCGAGCGGTCGTCGACCATGGCGATCTCGTCGCAGGCGAGCGCCAGCTCGTAGCCGCCGCCCGC
>DATFEI010000058.1:0-9451 GCA_035251315.1 Burkholderiales bacterium
GGTAATTCGAGGAACGCATGCGCAAGATATGTGCGCTCGGATTCGTTTCACGTCTTTAAGGCAGGTATTTCTCCAGCGTCCTGCTGCTGCTCAAGCCGTCGGCACCTTGCGCGCACGAGATTGCGCGCCGCGCTCGCGAACCGCAGCAGTGTCGCTGGCGCACGACGGATTCATCGCTGACGTGCATAACGCACATCGGTTCGTGGTCGCGCTTCACTGACCGAATCACGGTTCGCGCCTAACCTTGAAACCGCATTGGGAACGGAGGGTGCTATGAAATGGCTGAAAAGATTTTGCGAACTGCTCGAGTACGGACCGTTCTTCGCGGCACTCCTTCCCACGCTTATTGTTCTTCTCGCCGCTGGCGTGATTCTGGCGGGTGGAGACGGTGCGGCGCCACTGACGATGCCGACCGTCCCGATCTACAGGGCGAGCTAAAGCGTGCCATCCCGTTCCATCGGCACCGGGCGGCAACGCGGAGATGAGACTTCGCTACTACTTGAGTAGGGAACGCCGCAACTGCCCTTGCAATGCCTCGGCCCTGCTTAGTACTTCGTCTGCGCGCTGGCTGGTCTTCGTCGCGATTTGCGCCAACAGTGTCGTGTACGGGAATTCGGCGCGACAAGCCAAGCAGCGCATCATGTCCATCTTTTCCCGTGAGCGAATGAAGTGCTCACAACGGCAATGCTCGCAATGAGCGGCGGTCTGGCCAATCTGTATCTCACGCGGTCTCGTAAAGTTTCTGCGTTCTTGCATGCCCCTCCAATACTGACCGGCAGGGAAACCTGCCAGCGCGATTGGCAGGCCATATGCGACATGGCCGCCTCTTCTACAAGTTCTGGGGGCAAGTTTGGGTCTTCCACCGGCAGAGGTCTGTAGCGTCCAGCAGCCGGCGGATGTGAGAAATTCACCTTCGGTCGCTCTCCAGCCTCATGGCCGGAGCCTCCTCGGGCGGCCGCTTGTGGCTATTACCACCAAGGCACGCGGTTCGGTTACCGTCTATCCATGATCAGGCGTATCGGCTTCTGCCTGGCCGGCCTGTATCTGGTGTTTGGCGCATTGATCGAGGCGCACGGCCAGTCCGAGGAGTGGCGGGTGCTGATCCGCAACGCGGATGCCCTTTATCAGCAAGGCTGGTACGCGCAGGCGGCGGTCGTAGCAGAGCGTGCAGTTCAGGTGGCCGAGCGGGATCTCGCGCCGCAGCATCCCGACGTGGCGACCTCACTCAACCTTCTCGCGCTCGCCCATCGCGCGCAAGGCGACTACGCCGCGGCCGAAGGGCCGCAGGTGCGCGCGCTTGCAATCCTGGAGAAGCTGCTCGGGCCGGAACATCACTCGGTCGCCATCGCGATCGGCAATCTTGCCGAGCTCCACCAGGCGCAGGGACGCTATGCCGACGCCGAGAGTGCATATAAGCGCGCCCTCGCGAACGTGGAAAGCGCGCTCGGTCCCCAACACCCGAACGTCGCCACCTGGCTCAACAGCCTCGCCGGGCTGTACTACGCGCAGCAGCGCTTCGATGCTGCTCAGCCGCTGTACGAGCGCGCGCTTGCAGTCCGAGAGAAGGCCCTGGGACCCCACAATCCCGCGGTCGCGGCCTCGCTGAACAATCTCGCTGCCCTATATCGTGCGCGCGGGGAGTATGCGGCTGCCGAGCCTCTCTACCGGCGCTCGCTCGACATAGCGCTCAAGCGCATGGGGGAGGGGCATCCAGCCGTGGCGGTGGCACTTAACAACCTCGGCGAGCTCTACGGCGCGCAAGGAAATTTCGCCGAAGCGGAGTCTCTCCACCAGCGTTCGCTTGCGCTGCTGGAGAACGCGCTCGGGCCGGATCATCCGGACGTCGATCCCTCCCTTAACTATCTTGCCGACCTGTACGGCGCCCGCGGTCAGTACATCGCGGCGGAACACTTCTACCGCCGCTCGTTGCACGTGCGCGAGCTACATCTCGGCCGCGACCACGCTGCCGTAGCCGGCTGCCTGGAAAACCTGGCCCGACTCTACGGCGTCATGGGCCGCGGCGACGACGCCAGACGCGTTTCCGAGCGTGCTGCCGCCATCCGATCGAAAGCCGGCGCCAAGTAGCGCAAAATTGCCGTTATGGCCACCATCATCGGAATTTCCGGAAGCGCGCGGCGCGGCTCCTTGAACTCGGCGCTGCTGCGCGCGATCGCGGCGCAGATGCCGCAGGGCGCCGAGCTGCGCATCGAATCGATCGCTTCGATCCCGCTCTATAACGGCGACGACGAAGCCGCTCGCGGCATCCCCGAGGCGGTGACGCGCCTGAAGGACGCCATCGCCACCGCCGACGGCCTGCTCCTCGTAACCCCGGAGTACAACAACAGCCTGCCGGGCGTCGCGAAAAATGCCATCGACTGGCTGTCGCGCCCGCCGGCCGACATAGGCCGCGTGTTCGGCGGGAAGCGCGTGGCAATCGCGGGCGCCTCGCCCGGCGGGTTCGGCACGGTGCTGTCCCAAAACGCCTGGCTGCCGGTCTTCAAGACCCTGGGCGCCGAGCTCTGGTCCGGCGGACGGCTGCTTGTTTCGCGCGCGAGCTCGGTGTTCGACGCGAACGGCGAGCTCAAGGACGAGGCCGTGCGCGAGAGCGTGCGCAAGTTCGTCGCCGGCTTCGTCGCCTACGTGACAAACACGCCATGATCTCGTTCGGCTTCATCTACTCGCACATCCTGAGCGACTGACGCTCACTTGCGCTCCGGCACGACCCAGTAGTAGACGGTGCTCGTGCCGACCTTTTCGGTTTTGAGCGGCTTCCAGTCGCCCATGTCGAAGGCGTGCGAGACGATGCGGGTTCCAGGCTTGAGTTCGCTCAGGAGCTTCGGCCGCAGCTGCAGGTTCACGCTGGAGAGCAGGTAAAGCGTCACCACGGTCGCTTCGCTGAGGTCGGTCTTGAAAAGATCGGCCTCGCGGAATTCGACGCGGTCCGAGACCCCGGCGCTGCGCGCGTTCGCGCGCGCCTCTTTTATCCGCTCCGGGTCGATATCGATCCCGACGCCGCGCGCGCCATGCTTCTTGGCGGCCGCGATCACGATGCGCCCGTCGCCCGAGCCGAGGTCGTAAACCAGGTCGTTCGGCCCGACCTTCGCAATCTCGAGCATGCGGTCCACCACTTTCTCCGGCGTCGGGACGAAGGGCACATCGCGGGCCAGGGCGCTCGGGACGAAAAGGGAGCAGGCAAGGGTGAAGGGGAAAAGCAGGCGTTGCATGGGATCTCCGGGTGCAGGGTTGTCCGTCAGACAAGCCGGTAGAATTCGGGTTCTTCCGCTACCGCTGAAACCGTGTTCGATCTCGTCACCAAGTATAAGCGCGTCATCCAGGTTTTCCTCGGGCTGATCGCTATCACGTTCGCCACCTGGGGAATCGAGTCCTACACCCAGTTCCGGGCCTCGCGCGACACCGTCGCCACGGTCGAAGGCATGGAGATCTCGCAACGCGAGTTCGCCGACGAGCTGCGCCGGCAGCAGGACCAGCTGCGCCGCGTGTACGGCGGCGCGATCGACGCGGCGGTCCTCGACGCCCCCGAGTCGCGGCGCGCGGTGCTCGAGGGGCTTATCACGCAGCGCCTGCTTGCGCGCGAAGTAGGCCGGGCGAACATGTTCATGAGCCGCGAGGCGGTGATCGAGGCGATCACCAGCGCGCCGGAGTTCCAGGAGAACGGCAAGTTCTCCGCCGCCAAGTACTCGGCGTATCTCGCAGCCCGGGGCATCTCGGACCAGGGCAACGTCGCCGAGCTGCAGAGCAGGCTGCCGCTCGCGCGCTTCGCCGGCTCGATCTCGGAGACCGCGATCGCGCCGCGCTCCGTGGCGAGTCGCCTCGCCGCCATCGAGGCGCAGCAGCGCGAGGTGTCGGAGGCGCGCATTTCCGAGCAGCAGTTTCTCCCGCAGGTAAAGATCGAAGAGGCACAGGTCAAGGCGCATTACGACGCCCACCAAGCGGACTATCGCGTCCCGGAGCGCGTGCGCGCGGAGTATCTCGTGCTTTCCGCGGAAGCGCTGGCGCGCCAGGATCCGCCGACCGAGGAGGAGATCAAGGTCGCCTACGAGGCCCGCGCGAGCCAGTTCCGCGTCGACGAGCAGCGGCGCGCGAGCCATATCCTGGTCAAAACGAAAGAAGAAGCCGAGAAGCTTCTGCAGGAGCTGAAGAAGAACCCCGGGCGTCTGGCCGAGCTCGCAAAGAAGCATTCGCAGGATCCCGGGTCTGCGGAGAAAGGCGGCGACCTCGGGTGGTTCGGACGGGGCATGATGGTGAAGCCCTTCGAAGAGGCGGCGTTCAAGCTCGGACAAAACGAGATGGAGGTGGTGGAGAGCGAGTTCGGATTCCATGTGTTGCGCGTGACGGGAATCCAGGCAGCGAAAGCGCGGCCGTACGAGGAAGTGCGGAAGGAGCTGGCGGAGGAGCTTGCGCGCCAGAAGGGGCAGCGCAAGTTTGCCGAGGCAGCGGAGAGCTTCAGCAACCTGGTGTACGAGCAGTCCGAGAGCCTGAAGCCCGCAGCCGAGCGCTTCAAGCTGCAGGTGCAGCAGACGGGTTGGGTCGCCAAGTCGGCGCGCCAGGAGCTCGGCGCGCTCGACAACCCGAAGCTTCTGTCGGCGCTTTTTTCCTCGGATGCAATCAAGAACCGCAGGAACACCGACGCCATCGAGATCGCGCCCAACACGCTCGTCGCCGCTCGCGTGCTCGAGCACCAGCCTGCCGCGCAGCGCAGCTTCGAGGAGGTGAAGGGCCAGATCGCCGCCGAGCTGCGTCAGCGCGAAGCCTCAGCGCTCGCGCTGAAGGACGGGCAGGCGAAGCTCGAGAAGCTGCGCAAGGGCGAGGACGCCGGCGTCAAATGGAGCGCGCCCCGGCTCGTGTCGCGGCGCGACGCGCAGGGCATCACGCTCAATGTGCTCCGCCAGGTGGTGGCGGCCGACACAAGCAAGCTTCCCGCCTATGTCGGAGTGCCGATCCCCGATGGCGGCTACGCGCTGCTACGCATTTCCAAGGTGATCGAAGAACCCATCAAGGAAGGCGATCCGCAGGTCGCCGCGCGCTTCGCCCAGCTCTACGGCGCGGCGCAGTATGAGGCGATGGTGGAGAGCCTTCGCAGCCGCGCGGACATCGACATCAACGCCGCTAATCTGGAGAAGAAGTAGAAGCGGGGATTCCTGCGACGACGTGGCTGAAGCCCGCGTCAACGTAGAGGATCTCGCCGGTGATGGCAGCGGCGAGATCCGAAAGCAGGAACGCCGCGGCGTTGCCGACATCCTCGGTAGTGACGTTGCGCCGCAAGGGCGCATGCTCCTCGACGAACTTCAGGATCTTGCCGAAGCCGGCAATGCCGGCCGCGGCGAGGGTCTTGATCGGGCCCGCGGAAATGCCGTTCACGCGGATGCCTTTAGGCCCTAGGCTCGCGGCCAGGTAGCGCACCGAGGCTTCGAGGCTCGCCTTCGCGAGCCCCATGGTGTTGTAGTTCGGCACAACCCGCGCAGCGCCCAGATAGGTGAGCGTCAACAAGGATCCGTTCCTGTTCTGCATCAGGGGCAGCGCGGCCTTGGCGAGCGCGGGGAAGCTGTAGGCCGAAATGTCGTGCGCCTGCCGGAACGCCTCGCGGGTGATCCCGTCGAGAAACTCGCCCGCGATCGCCTCGCGCGGCGCGAACGCGATCGCATGCACCAGACCGTCGAGGCTTTGCCATTTTTCCCTCAGACGGGAAAAGAGCTCCTGAATTTCCTGATCGCTGGTCACCTCGCACGGGAGCGCGATTTCGGAGCCGAGCTCTTTCGCCATGTCGGTGACGCGGTCCTTGAAGCGATCGCTCTGGTATGTGAACGCGAGCTCGGCGCCTTCGCGGCGCGCGGCTTTGGCGACGCCGTACGCGATCGAGCGGTTGGAAAGGACGCCGGTGATGAGGATCTTCTTGCCGGAAAGCAGGCCCATGCGTCCGATTATACTTTCCGCGCTTGAGACTCCTCGCTCTACTGCTCGGCCTGTCGGTCGCCGGCGCGCAGGCGGCTGACCCCGCGAAGATTCTGCGCATCACGTTCCAGGCGGCGGAAACCGGATTCGATCCGGTGAAGGTGTCCGACTACTACTCGGGTACCGTGATCTCGGCCATATTCGACCCGTTGCTCACGTACGACTACCTCGCGCGGCCGGCGAAGCTTGTGCCGAATACCGCGGTGGCTCTCCCCGACATCGACGACGGCGGGAAGACCTATACCGTCAAAGTAAGGTCCGGGATCTATTTCGTCGACGACCCGGTGTTCAAGGGCGCAAGACGCGAGCTGACGGCGCTCGATTACGCATACTCGATTCGGCGGTTCCTCGATCCGAAGAACCACTCTCCGTACGCGTTTCTCTTCGAAGGCATCGCCGGCATCGAGACGCCCGAGCGTCACACGCTCGTCATCCGGCTGAAGCAGCCCGACTACAACTTCTCGCACGTGCTCGCGTTCGCGCTCGCCGGCGCAGTAGCGCGCGAGGCGATCGAGGTCTACGGCGACGAATCGGCGGCGCGTCCGGTTGGCACGGGGCCGTTTCGCCTGAAGCGCTACGTGCGCTCCTCGAAGATCGTGCTCGAGGCGAATCCCGGTTTCCGCGAGCTCGTACACGAGGGGCAGCGCCTGCCGCGCATCGGCGGGGTCGAGATCAGCATCATGGAGGAGACGCAGAGCCGCTGGCTCGCGTTCCAGCGCGGCGATACGGACCTCGAGTACCAGCTCGCCGAGGTGGCGCCGACCTTCATCACCGTCGAGGGCAAGCTCAAGCCGGAGCTCGCGCGCAAGGGCATCCGGCTCGAGCGCACCATCGATCCGGAGATCATCTACCTCTACTTCAACATGCAGGACAAGACCGTCGGCGGGCTTTCCAAGGAGCGGATTGCCCTGCGGCGCGCGATCGCGATGGCGTACAAGATCGAGGACCAGATCCGCATCATCCGCAAGGGCCAGTCCATTCGCGCGCACTATCCGATCCCGCCGGGCGTGGCGGGCCACGATCCCGCCTACCGCTCGAGCATTGAGCACGATCCGCGTGCGGCGAACGCGTTGCTCGACCGGTTCGGCTACCGCAAGGGCCCGGACGGCTACCGGCGCATGCCGAACGGCGAGGTGCTCGTCATCCGATACTCCTCGACCCCGAGCGAGCGCGACCGGCAGTTCGACGAGCTTATGAAGCGCTCGCTCGACTCGATCGCCGTCCGCCTGGAAATCCACAAAGACCGCTTCCCGGAGCTCATCAAGCTCGAGAACCAGTGCCGTTTGATGATGCGCAGCGCCGCCTGGATCGCCGACTACCCGGACGGCGACAACTTCATGCAGCTCCTCTACGGCCCAAACAGCGGGCAGAGTAACAACGCGTGCTACCGCTCCGCCGAGTACGACCGGCGATACGAGAAGTCCCGCCTTCTGCCCGACGGCCCGGAGCGCGACCGGCTGTACCGGGAGATGGCGCGCATCATGGAAGTGGACACAGTGTGGCTTCTCACCGACAGCCGCTACCGCAACGTGCTCATGCAGCCGCATGTGAGAGGGTTTACCAAGCATCCCGTGCTGCACGCGGAATGGCTGTACATCGATCTTGAGCTACCTCGCTAGGCGGCTCGTGCAGTTCATTCCCACGCTGCTGGGCGTGATGGCGCTGGTGTTTTTCGTATTCAACTGGGTCGGCGGCGACCCGGCGTATATCCTCGCCGGCAAGATCGCGAGCCCGGAGCGCATCGAGGAGATCCGGCGCAGCCTCGGCGTCGACCAACCGTACTGGGTACAGCTCGGGATCTTCGTCAAACAGATCGCGCTCGCCGATTTCGGCGCAAGCTGGTCCACCAACGAGCGCGTGTCGCAGATCTTCGCGACGCGCCTTGGGCCTTCGCTGACCGTGCTCATCCCGCTCTTGGTGATCAGTACTGTCCTTTCCCTGGCCGCCGCCATGCTCGTCGCGTACTACCGCGGCTCGCTCACCGACCGCGCGGTGATGATCGCGTGCACCGTCGGCCAGTCGATCAGCATCCTCGTCTACATCCTCGTTTTCCAATACGTGCTTGCCTACCGGCTCGGCTGGTTTCCGGTGCAGGGCTGGGGCGGGACGCTCGCGGAAAATCTCCTTGCCTACGCCGCGCTGCCGATCCTGGTCGGCGTGGTGGTCTCGCTCGCGCCCGACATCCGTCTCTATCGCAGCTTTTTCCTCGAAGAGATTCACCAGGACTACGTGCGCACTGCGCGTGCGAAGGGCCTGGGCGAGGGTCGGGTCATGTGGCTGCACGTGCTGCGCAACGCTTCAATCCCGCTCATCACCAACGTGATGACGCAGATTCCGGGACTGCTCGCCGGCGCCTTTCTCATCGAGCGCTTCTTCTCCATCCCCGGCATCGGCCGCGAGGTCATCCTAGCGGTGGAGCGCAGCGACTTTCCCGTAATCAAGGCGGTGACGGTGTACGTCGCCGTCGCCACGCTGGTGATAAACCTTGCCGCGGACCTGGTTTACCGCGCGCTCGACCCGCGAGTGCAGCTCAAATGAACCTCTGGCTGCTCGGCGCGCGGCGCCTGCTCGAGGACCGCGTCGGCATGGTTTCCGCCGCCATCGTGGCCGCTTTTCTGCTGATCGCGGCGGCGTCTGCGGCGGGGCTGGTCGCGCGCGACTGGGCCGACGAGGTCGGCGTGAGCTACGCGCCACCCAGCTTTCTGGGTTCTCGAGCCGAACAAGAAAGAGCTCAAGCGGCGGCGGCTGAGCCCCAGGATGCCTACGGGATCGTCGATCCGCTGGCGGAAGAGCTGGCCGAGATACGGAGAACCCTGACCGGAGGCGCCGGGAGCGAAGCCAAAGCGCAGACGCTGCCGCTCGGCGGCGACAAATGGGGGCGCGACGTCATCAGGAAGACCATCAAGGGCACCGAGACCTCGCTCGTGGTCGGCCTCGCCGCCGCGGCTCTCGCCGCGTTTCTCGGCACACTGTTCGGCGCGCTCGCGGGCTACCACGGCGGGTGGCTCGACGATTTTTTTAACTGGCTCTACAGCGTCTTCACCTCGATTCCGTACCTGCTGCTGGTGCTCGCGATCGCTGCGGTGCTGAACCAGAAGGGCATCGTCACGGTCATCCTGATCCTTGGCCTCACTGGCTGGACCGGGATCTTCCGGTTGATCCGCGCCGAGTATCTCAAGCACAAAGTGCGCGAGTACGTGTTGGCTGCCGACGCGATTGGCGCCTCCCACGCGCGGCGCATGTTCGCGCATATTCTGCCGAACGTCGGCCATGTGGTGCTGGTACAGCTTTCGCTGCACGCCGTGCTCTTCATCAAGTCGGAGGTGATCCTGAGCTTCCTAGGCTTCGGCGTCGGCGTCGATACCGTGTCGTGGGGAAGCATGCTGGCCGAAGCGCCGAGCGAGCTGATCCTCGGCATGTGGTGGCAAATCGCCGTCGCGACCGCCGCCATGGCGCTGGCGGTGACCGCGTTCAGCCTCTT
>DATFEI010000271.1:0-22720 GCA_035251315.1 Burkholderiales bacterium
GGAGACAGCCTGGAAGAAGACGATCTCTCCAAGAAGAAGTAGCCGAGCGCACCGTCACTCGACGCCGGGTGTCCCCCGGCGTTATTTTTTTGCATGAGCTTCGACTTCGACACTCCGCTCGAGCGCGCCGGCACGTGGAGCACGCGCTGGGAGCGCTACGCCGGGCGCGACGTGATTCCCCTCTGGGTGGCGGACACCGACTTTCGCGCCGCACCCCCGATCCTCGGGGCCCTTTCCGCGCGGATTGCGCACGGCGTATTCGGCTACAGCACCCCGCCGCACGAGCTGCGCTCGGCCATCGCCGAGCGCATGCAGCGCCTGTACCGCTGGCCTGTGGACCCCGGATGGATCGTATTCCTGCCCGGCGTGGTGCCCGGGCTGCATCTTGCCGCGCGCCAGCTCGTGCCGGTCGGCGGCCACGCGCTCATCCCGCGTCCGGTTTACCACCACTTCAAGCGAGCGATGGAGCTCGCGTCGCGAGAGTTCACCGAGATTCCGCTCGTCCTCGAGCGTGGACGATGGGTGTTCGACGCCGAGTCGCTACGGAAATCTGTGAAGAAGAACACCAAGGCCTTCTTCCTTTGCAATCCGCAAAATCCCGGCGGCACCGTTTTCAGGCGCAAGGAGCTGGAAGAGCTCGCCGCGCTGTCGGGCGATCTCCTCATCGTGTCCGACGAGATTCACTGCGATCTGATCCTCGACCAAGGCTTGCGCCACGTGCCGATCGCGAGCCTGGGACCGGAGGTGTCGCGGCGCACTGTGACGCTCATGTCGGCGAACAAGAGCTTCAACATCCCGGCAGCGGGCTGCGGTTGGGCGATCATCGAAGACGCGCGGCTGAGGCAGGCTTTCGCAGCCGAGGTCGCCGCCCACGTGATCGGATCGCCGTCGGTGTTCGGGCTTGCGGCGACACTCGCGGCGCTCCAGCACGGAGACGACTGGCTTGCGGCGCAGCTCGACTACCTGCGCGGTAATCGCGATCTTGTCGAAAACACGATCGGCCTGCCGATGGCGCACGTCGAGGCGACGTTCCTCGCCTGGATCGACTGCTCAAGCATTCCGGACGCCGCGGACCTTTTCCTGCGCAACGGCGTCGCGGTCTATCCCGGCGCGCAGTTCGGCGATCCGCGCTTTGTGCGCCTCAATTTCGGGACCCAGAGAAAGATCCTGAAGGAGGCGTTGAAGCGAATCACGAGCGCATCCAGGCCGAGCCCCAGAGGTTAAGGGTGCGCTGCTCGTGCGGCCAGGTGCGATGCGACATGTCCTTCGGCATGAGCTCGAGCTCGGCGGAGAACTCAATCTTGTGCCCGTCGGGATCCTCGATCATGAAGAAGAGATTGTTGCCGGGGCCGTGGCGACCGGGCCCCCACCAGAGCGGGATGCGCAGCCGACCCATGCGGTCCGCCCAGTCCCGGATGTCGAGCCAGCCGGTGGTTTCGTAGCAGTGGTGATCGGGGCGCGACTCCGGCGCTCGAAACGCGGCGAAGCTGTGGTGCTCAGGGTCGGAGCGCAGGAACACAGCGCTTAATTCATCTCCTTCGAGCACGCGGTCGGATTCGACCATGCCCAGGCCGCGATAGAACTCGAGCATCTCGGACAGACGTGTTGTCGCGCAGACGAAGTGTTGCAGGCGCCCGGGGAGGCCGTTCGGCGCATCGGTTTCTTTCGGGATGCCGAAAACGACGCCACGCCCATCGGGGTCGCGCATCGCGAACGCGCCGTCAGCGAAAAGAGGTGATGAGAACGGTTCTGCCTTGCTCAACTGGCGGCGATACGCGTTGAGGTGCGCCGCGTCCTGCAGCTCGAAAGCGAAATAAGGCACCGATGCGACGGCGCCCTGGCCGACGACGAGGCGCCGGCCGCGGCCGGCGACCAGCCAGCTACCGTCGGCCAGCGGCCCGACCGGATCGCCGAGCAGATCGCCGTAGAACCGCGCCAACGGCTCCGGCTTCGGACTGTCGCGCCTCAGGTGGTGTAACCGCGCAGGCCAGAGTTCCCTTGGCATTGCTTCCATTCTGGCGTAAAGCAAGCGCGGCGTGGAGGATGCGCTCGAGATGCGGATCGCGCACGCCGACATCGTGCATGTGGAGGAGCGTATTGCGAATGTAGTCGATGCACGGTCCGCGGACTCCGATGCCCTGCGCCACCAGGCGCGCACGGCCGTGCAGGTCGAGCTCACGGACGTACGCCGGGTGCGTAGTGTCCGCGACGAAAGCGAGCGCGCGAACCTCGCGCCCTGACGCGAGCCGCACCGGAATGAGCCGCGGCTCGTAGACGCGCCTGGGCATCTCGCGGTACCAGAGGCGGGCCAGCGCACGCCGCAATCCCCGCGCGTCGATTTGGTAGGCAATTCCCCAGCAGGAACCGCCGCGGCACAGCCCCACGACGAGGCCGGGCTTGCGCTTGGTTCCGCGGTAGCGGGTGGACAGGATGCACAGCGCGCGGTGGTATCCGTGCGCCCGGCCGGGCGCCCTGTGCTTGTAGTCGAAGCATGGCGACCACATGAGCGAGCCGTAGCCGAACACCCAGAGGTCGCCCCTGGGCAACAGCGCCTTGAACTCGCCTAGCTTCATCGCGCGAAATTATAGAATCGGCGCGATGTCCTCACGCCGGTCGCCGATCGCGGGCCGCTATACCGCCGAAGAGGTGGCGTTGGCCGCGCGCAACCGCGGCATGCCGCTCGAAGCGCTGCGCCACGAAGTAACCCCGCCCGGGCTGCACTACCTGCTTATCCACTTTGATATTCCGCACGCGGACGGAGGCGGCTGGAGGCTCGAGCTCCATGGCCTCGTACGTAAGCCTTGCCTACTTTCGTTATCCGAGCTGAAGGCGTTGCCTGCCACTACGCTGCGCGTGACGATGGAGTGCGCCGGCAACGGGCGCGGGCAGCTTTCTCCGCGTTACCCGTCGGTGCCATGGCTGGAGGAGGGCGTGTCGACCGCAGACTGGACCGGGGTTCGTCTCGCGCTGGTGCTCGAGAAGACAGGTTTACTTGCAGAGGCAAACGAGATCGTGTTCCACGGCGCTGACAGCGGCATTGACGCCGGGGTCGAGCATCATTTCGCGCGCAGCTTGTCGCGCGCGCAAGCGCTGGACGGCGAGGCGCTCGTAGCCTACGAGATGAATGGTGCGCCGCTGCCGCCGCAGCACGGCGCACCGCTGCGGCTCGTGGTACCCCGCTGGTACGGCATGGCGAGCGTGAAATGGCTGCGTTCGATCGAGGCGATCGCCGCTCCGTTCGAGGGGCTGCAGCAGGCGCGCAGCTATCATTTCCGTCGCACGCCGGACGAGAAAGGCGAGCCATGCACTCTCATACGTGTGAACTCGCTGATGGCGCCGCCGGGCATCCCCGACTTCTACACGCGCCGGCGCATCGTCGAAGCCGGGCCGGTCGCGATCGTCGGCCGGGCATGGTCGGGGGCTGCCCCGATCGAGCGCGTCGAGTTCGGCATCGACGGAGCCTGGAGCAGGGCAGATGTCGCGCCCGGGCGACGAGCGCACTGCTGGCAGGAGTGGAACTTCCTCTGGCAGGCGGCGCCAGGGGAGCACAATCTCGCGTGCCGCGCGACCGATGCCGTAGGCAACACGCAGCCGCTCGAACCGCCCTGGGACCTTGCCGGCTTCGGCAACAACGGCGTGCAGCGCATCCGCGTCGCGGTCCGGAGTTGAGGTTTTTTTGCGGTACGCTAGGCCGTGTTTCGATCGGAGGAGGCATGGACCGCAGAACATTTCTGAAGGCGAGCGGCGCGGCCGCTGTTTTTCCGTGGCAGGCGGCTTTCGCGACCGCAGACTGGCGCGGCTACGAACTGACTACGCGGGTAGAGATTCTGAAGCCGCAAGGTATTACGCGCGTCTGGCTACCCTTGCCGATGATGGAGGACACGGCATGGCAGCGTAACGGGGGCAGCGAGTGGACCGGCAACGCGGCCCGCGCGCAAATCGTGAACGACGGCAAGTACGGCGCCACCATGCTGTACGCGGAATGGGGCGCGGGCACGCAGACGCCGGTGCTGGAGCTGACAAGTCGTTTCGCCACGCGCGACCACGCGGTCGATCTGTCTCGCGGACGACCTGATGCCGAGCGCCTGACCGCGGCGGAGCGCAATTTCTTCACGGCGCCAACCGAGCTCATACCAACCGACGGCATCGTGCGCGGAACCGCGACCGGAATCGTCAAGAACGCGCGCAGCGACCTGCACAAGGCGCGCGCGATCTACGAATGGGTGGTGGAGAACACCTTCCGCGACCCGAAGGTTCGCGGCTGCGGCTGGGGCGACATCAAGTCGATGCTCGAGACGGGAAACTTCGGCGGCAAATGCGGCGACCTGAACGCGATGTTTGTGGGCCTCGCGCGCTCGGTCGGCGTTCCGGCGCGCGATGTGTACGGTCTGCGGGTCGCGCGCTCGGCGCATGGCTACGCGAGCTTGGGGGTCGGCACGCCGAACGTGACGCGCGCGCAGCATTGCCGCGCGGAGTTTTTCGCTCAGGGCTATGCCTGGGTCCCGGTCGATCCCGCCGACGTGCGTAAGGTGGTGCTGGAGGAGCCGCCCGGGCAGCTCGCGATCGCTGACCCCAAGGTTGTCGCCGCGCGCAAGCGCCTTTTCGGCAGCTGGGAAATGAACTGGCTCGCCTACAACATGGGCCACGACATCGCTCTGCCCCATTCGAGCGGGCCGAAGCTGCCGTACCTCATGTACCCGAACGGCGAGACCGGCGGTACGCGGCTCGATCAACTCGATCCCGACGCGTTCAAGTACACCCTCACCGCACGCGCGGCCGGCGCTTGAGGTTCCTTGCTCTGCTGCTCGCGCTGGCGCTACCCGCGGCGGCCGAGGAACTCAAGCCATGGGCTGGCGGTGCGACGCCGCCGCTCGAGCTCACCGATCTTCGGGGCAAGAAGCACTCGCTTGCCGACTACCGCGGCAAAGTGGTGCTGGTGAATTTTTGGGCGACTTGGTGCGAGCCGTGTCGCGAAGAGATGCCGAGCATGGAACGGCTGCGTGTCTCGCTTGCCGAGCGGCCGTTCGCGGTGCTCGCCGTCAATCTGGCCGAGCCGGAATCGCGCATCGCGAAGTTCCTCGACACCGTGCCGGTCGGTTTCCCGATCTTGCTCGATCGCGACACCAAGACCACCCGGGCCTGGCAAGCGAAGGTGCTGCCCGCAACGTATATCGTCGGCCCCGATGGCGCGATCCGCTACCACCATGTCGGCGAGCTCGACTGGTCCAAGCCGCAGGTGCGCAAGCTGATTCTTGGGCTGATGAAATGAATTGCCTCGCGGCATGAAGCGCTTGGTGGCGCTCGCGCTCGGATTCGTCACGAGCGTGGCGGGGGCGGACGAGAACGAGTGGCGCCCCCCGTTCATCACCACGCCGCCCGAGGTCGTCGAGCGGATGCTGACGATGGCCGCGACGCGACCCGCGGATCTCGTGGTCGATCTCGGCTCCGGTGACGGGCGGATCGTGATTGCCGCGGCGCAGAACTTCGGCGCGCGCGGCGTGGGCATAGAGCTCGACGCCGCGCTGGTCGAAAAATCCCGCAACGCTGCCCGTGCGGCCGGGGTCGAGGACAAGGTGAGCTTCGTGCACGGCGACGTCCTTGTCGCCGACATATCGCGCGCGACTGTCGTAACCGTGTATCTGCTCCCCGCGCTCATGACAAAGCTGCAGTCGCGCTTCATCGACGAGCTCGCCCCCGGCACGCGTATCGTGTCGCACGCCTTCACGATGACCGGCTGGGCGCCGGATGCGGCAGAGACGGTGAGACTCAAGTCCCGCCACCCCGGCCAGGGCAACGAAAGCCGGCTTCACCTATGGATCGTGCCCGCGGATGCCCGTGGGGTGTGGCGCGGGCCCGGGATCGAAGTGCGTATCGAGCAGAACTACCAGAAGATCGAGGTGCAGGGCGCCGCCGGCGCGAGCCTCTCGGGGCGCGATATCGCTTGGGACGGCTTCAGGGGCCGCGTGGAGGGAAACCGCATCGTGGGCGAGCTCGCCGGCCGCCCGATAGAGCTCCTCCGCCGCTAGAGCACCTTGCCAGGGTTCATCAGTCCGTGGGGATCGAGGGCCGCCTTGAACCTTCGCATCAGCTCGAGCTCAATCGGCGACTTGTGCGCGCGGATCGCCTCGCGCTTGAGCTGGCCGAGGCCGTGCTCGGCGGAGATCGAGCCGCCGAAGCGTTCGACAGCGTCGTACACAATGCGGTTGATGGCATCGCGGCTCGCGAGCAGCCGCTCCGGCCCGACGTTGTAATGCAGGTTGCCGTCGCCGACGTGGCCGAAGCAATAGATCTCGGTCTGCACGAACGACGCCTTCAGTTCCATCTCGGCAAGAGCGATGAAGTCCGCAATGCGAGAAATCGGCAGCGAGATATCGTGCTTGACGTTGGTGAACTGCGCCTCGGGAATGGCCTCTCGGATGCGCCACAGGCTGCGCGCCTGCTCGCCGCTCTGCGCAAGGACGGCCTGGTACTCCGCAAGCGCCTGCTCGACGCGCTCCTGCAGGTCAGCAGCGCCGCCGCTGTCGGCGAACTGGGCGAGCACGTACCAGGGATACGGCCCGGGCAGCGGATCGCGCAAGTCCGCAACATGAGTGAGCACCGCCTCGAGGCAGGCGCGCGACACGAGCTCGAAAGCCGAAATACGTTCGCCGAGACGCTCGCGCAGCTCGGCAAGAAGTCCGACCGCCTCGCGTGGAGCCTGAAGCGCGATCCACGCGGTCGCAGCCGCGCTCGGCCTGGGGTATAGCCGCAGCACGGCGGCGGTGATGACCCCGAGCGTGCCCTCGGCGCCGAGGAAGATCTGCTTCAGGTCATAGCCGGTATTGTCCTTGCGCAGGCTGCGCAGGCCATCCCAGACCCGGCCGTCGGGCAGCACGACCTCCAGGCCGAGCGCCAGCTCGCGCGCGTTGCCGTAGCGCAGGACGTTCACGCCGCCGGCGTTGGTCGAAAGATTGCCCCCGATCTGGCAGCTACCCTCGGCGGCGAGCGAGAGAGGAAAGAGGCGCCCGGCCTCGTCTGCAGCTCGTTGCACCGCCGACAGCACGCAGCCCGCTTCGACTGTCACCGTATCGTTCAGCACGTCGAGCGCGCGGATGCGGTTCATGCGGCCCAAGGCAAGAACGAGCTCGCGCCGCGCGCCGGTCGGCACCGAGCCGCCCACCAGCCCGGTGTTGCCGCCCTGGGGCACGATCGCAACGTCTTCGTGCGCGCAAAGCGCGACCACCTGCGACACTTCTTGCGTGCTCGCGGGCCGCACCACGCACTCCGCCGCTGCCGAGTACTGCCGGCGCCAGTCGGTGAAGTACGGTTTCGTGTCCTGCGGCGCGGTAAGCACATTGGCCGCCCCTACAATGTCGGCGAGACGCTCTTGCAGGGTCATTCTTGAACACTATTCGGCTTCTCCTCGTTTGGCTAGCGGGCCTCACGGCGGCCTTCGCGCAGCAGCCTGCGGTAATCGTGGGCGCCGTGATCTCCAGGACCGGCGTGCACGCCGAGCTCGCCGGCGAGTACGCAAAGGGCATCGAGCTGTGGCGCGACGAGGTCAATGCTTCGGGCGGGCTCCTCGGCAGGCAAGTCGAGCTGCGCCTGTTCGATGATGCGTCGCGGGCAGTGCAAGCCGGGCCGCTGTACGCGGCGCTCATCGCCGAGGAGAAAGCCGATCTTCTCATCGGTCCGTACGGTTCCGCCGCCACCCTGGTCGCCGCGCCAGAAGCCGAGCGGGCGCGCCGCGTGATGGTGAACGGCGCCGGGCAGGCGCCTTCGATTCATGGCCGCGCGCCGCGGTATCTTTTCCAGAGCACGCCGGCGTACTCCTCGTACGGCGAGAGCATCCTGCAGGTCGCGGCCGAAGCCGGGTACCGCCGGCTCTTCATCCTGGCGCGCGACGATGCGGGGTCGCTCGAGATGGCCGACGCCACGCATGCCGACGCGCAAAAACAATTCAAGCCGGGCGGGGTCGAGGTCTACCGTCCTGGCACAGTCGATTTCGCGGCGCAGGTCGCCAAGGCCCGCGCCGCGCAGGCCGAGGCGTGGATCGCGTTCGGCGATGCGCGCGACGCGGCCGAGATGGTGAAGACCTTCAAGCGCCTGAATTACGCGCCGCAACTTTTCTTCGTGCGTGGCGTGTCGCACCCGCGCTTCATCGAGCTTGTCGGGCAGGACGCGGAGTTCGCGCTTGGCGCGGTGGACTTCGATCCGCGTATCGGCGAGGCCGCGCGCGCTTTCGCCGGGGCATTCGCCGCCAAGTGGGGCGCCGCGCCCGGCCTTCCGGCCGCCCAGGGTTACGCTGCCGGAGTCGTGCTGGCGGCAGCAGTGCGCGACGCGGGTACCCTCGAGCAGGAGAAGGTGCGCTCTGCCCTCGCGGCGGCCGAGGTCCCGACGACTTTGGGAATCTATAAGGTTTCGCCCCGGAATGGTGCTCAGGTGGGCGCCAAGCCGCTCGTCGTGCAGATCCGCAAGGGGCGGCCGGAAGCGGAGAACCCGCTCCTACCCTATCCGCAGTGGAGCGAGAGAGCCCTTATCGAATGAACCGCTCATTTCTTTTCGCGCCGGGCAACGTCGCGCGCCGTGTGGGTAAAGCGCTCACGCTCGAAGCCGACGCCGTCATCGTCGATCTTGAGGATTCGGTGGCGATTGCGGAAAAGGCCGCGACCCGGAACATTGTCGCCCGCGCACTCGAGCAGCCGCGGCGCGGACGCGGCTACGTGCGGGTGAACGCGCCATCGACGCCTTTCTGCTTCGGCGATCTGCACGAGGTGCTGCATGCCGCGGTCGAAGGGGTCGTCCTGCCCAAAGTGGAGAGCGCGGCGGACCTGCACGCAATCGATTGGCTGATCTGGAATCTCGAGCGCGATCGCGGCATGCCTGAGGGGTCGATCGACCTCATGCCGCAGATCGAGACGGCCGCCGGGCTGCATCGCATCGATCGCGTGCTGCAAGCGCGGAGCCTCCGTCCGTACAAAGGCCAATGGCGCGTGAAGCGCGTGGCGTTCGGTGCCGCCGACTATGCGCACGAGCTCGGCCTGACGGTCGGTGCGGAAGAAACCGAGCTCGCCGAAGCGCGGGCCCGGGTAGTGCTCGCTTCGCGCGCCGCCGGGCTCGAGGGCCCGATCGACAGCCCGTGGTTTCATCTCAAGGACACCCAAGGCTTCGGCCGCGCTCTCGAGCGCAGTCGCCGCGCCGGCTTTCAGGGCAGGCTGTGCGTGCATCCCGACCAGATCGCCGCCGTGAACGCGGCTTACATGCCGAGCGCCGCGGAGCTCGCGCGCGCGGAGCGCATCGTCGCTGCCTTCCGTGAGGCGGAGGCGAGAGGCGAAGCCGCGGTCCAGGTCGACGGCGAGATGGTCGACTATCCCGTCGCCTATCGCGCGCAGGCCCTGCTGGACTCATTAAGAAAAAGCCGCTGAGCGTCGTCCTTCCTCTTTTCGCGACGCTCGCGATCCAGACGCTGGTGTCCACCGCGGTGTACTGCGCGCCCGTGATGGCGCCCGCAGCCGCGCCGACGCTCGGCGTCGCGCCCGCGAGCGTGGGTTACTTCGTTGCTGCGGTGTATCTCGGCTCGATGATCGGCACGGTCGCCGCCGGCGCCTGGGTCGGGCGCTTCGGAGCCATCCTTGTTTCGCAGGCCGGACTGCTCCTTTGCCTGCTCGGGTTGGCAGTGGCTTCCACTGCCGCCCTACCTGCTGTGCTCGCCGGAGCCCTGCTTCTCGGGCTCGGCTACGGGCCGGCGACACCGGCGAGCTCGGCGATCCTGGCGCGAGCCGCGCCTCCGCACATGCTGGCGCTTACCTTCTCCATCAAACAGACCGGCGTGCCGCTCGGCACCGCGATCGCGGGCGCCGCGGTTCCGGTGCTCGTGGTGGCGCTCGGGTGGCAGGTCGCCGCGCTCTCGGTGGGGGCCGCCTGCGCGCTCTGCGCGGTAGCGCTCGTGCCCATCCGCAGTCGCTACGATGGCGCGCGCAACCCGGCCGCGCCAGCATCGCTGCGCTCGGCGTTCTCGCCCGTCAGCCTCGTGATGCGCGACCCTACGCTGCGCGAGCTTTCGCTCGTCTCTTTCATCTACGGGGGAATGCAGATCACCCTGCTTGCCTACCTGGTGAGTTTCCTGGTCGAGTTTTTTTCGCTTTCCCTCGTGCTCGCCGGCATGATCATGGCAGCCTCGCAAGTGACGAGCGTCGTGGCGCGCATCGCCTGGGGAATGTTCGCCGACCGGCTCGCCACTCGGCGCGTGACGCTCGGGATACTGGGCATCGGCATGGGGGTGACCGCGCTGACAGCGCTTTTCGCCAATCAGGAATGGCCGCTCGGGGCGCTGTTCGCGTTCGCCATGGCGTACGGCGCCACGGCGGTAGGGTGGAATGGCGTATTCCTGGCCGAGATCGCGAGGCTGGCGCCGCGCGACCGGGTGAGCGACGCCACCGGCGGCTCGGCATTCTTTACATTCCTCGGCGTGGTGGTGACGCCGCCGCTTTTCCATCTGGTGCTGACCACCACCGCCTCGTACGGGCTTACCTACGCCTTGTTCGGCCTTCCCGCGGCGGCGGCCGGCATGCGGCTGCTCGCGACCGCTAAAATCGGCCGCGATGCCAGCCATTCCTGAAGGGTTCCACCGGATCGAACGCCTGAGCCCCTTTAACGCTCTCGTCGGCCCGCTGTACGAACGCCGCGACGGCGATGCCGTCTCCATTGGGCTCGCGGTAGAGGAGAAGCACACGAATTCACGCGGCATCTGTCACGGTGGCGTCCTCGCTATGCTCGCCGACCTGGCGCTCGGCTATGCGGTGCTCGCGAAATCGGGCGACAGCGGATTCGTTACCGCACACCTCGCCGTCGACTACGCCGGCGCGGCACGCAGCGGCGACTGGATCGAATCACGGGTCGAGATCCAGCATGTCGGCTCGCGCCTCGCATTTGCAAACTGCTACCTGGTTGCGGGTGAAAAGCCCATTGTGCGGGCGAGCGCGATTTTCGCGCGCGACGGCAAGCGTGGATGACGCCGCGCCATCTGGTCCTGGTTCCCGGGCTTTGGGTGCCCGCCGCGGCGATGGCGCTTCTTTCGCTCAGGCTGCAGAGGCACGGCCACCAGGTGCACGTGTTTGCCTACCATGGACGCGCTCCGCATGATGCGAATGTCGAGGCGCTCGCGCGCTTTTCCCGCGGCAAGACCGGCTTCGTCGGCCACAGCCTCGGCGGTCTTCTCGTGCTCGACATGCTGAACCGCCATCCCGAGATCGCCGCCGATGCCGTTGTGCTGCTCGGCGCGCCGGTGCGAGGCTGCCTCTCCGGCCGTCGGCTCGGGCGCGCGCGGCTCGGGCGCTGGATGATGGGCGCATGCCGCTCGCTGTGGGAGGAGCGCGCCGCGCGCTGGACGCGCGGTGCACCGCTGGGCGTTGTCGCCGGCACGCTTCCCATGGGGCTGGGGCGCGCGTTCGGCGCGCTGCCGGAACCGAACGACGGTGTGGTGTGCGTCGAAGAGACTTCCGTCGACGGTATGGCCGGCCGGGCACTGGTTCGCCATGGCCACAGCATGCTCATCGTGTCGGGGGTGGTCGGCAACCTGGTCGAGCGCTTCCTCGCGTGCGGACGGTTCGCATGAGATTCTGGATTGCGCTCCTGGTGCTCGCGGTCGTCGCGGGATGCCAGTCGCTCGCCTACTACACGCAAGCGATCGGCGGCCACTTCAAGGTGCTGGCGAGCGCGCGGCCGGTCTCCGACTGGCTTGCCGATCCGGCGACGCCGCCGGAGCTCAAGGCGCGCCTGGAGACCGCGCGCCGCATTCGCGAGTTCGCCTCGAAGAGCCTCGGGCTGCCGGACAACGGCAGCTATCTTTCCTACGCCGACATCGAACGTCCCTACGTGGTGTGGAACGTATTCGCGGCGCCCGAGCTCTCGGTGGAGCCGAAGGTCGAATGCTTCCCCTTCGCCGGCTGCGTGAGCTACCGCGGCTTCCACTCCGAGAACGAAGCACGGCGCCATGCCGAGAAGCTGCGCGCGGACGGCTACGACGTGCACGTCGGCGGCGTGCCGGCGTACTCCACGCTCGGCTGGTCCGACGATCCGCTGCTCTCGACCTTCATCCGTTACCCCGATGCCCAGCTTGCGCGGCTCGTATTCCATGAGCTCGCGCACCAGGTGGTCTACGCCAGAAACGACACCACTTTCAACGAATCCTTCGCCGTGACGGTGGAGGAGGAAGGTGTGCGGCGCTGGCTCGAGTCCGAAAACCGTTCCGGTGAGCTGGCAGCGTTCAGTTCCGTCCAGGCGCGCAAGCGCGATCTCGCCGAGCGCGTGAGCCAGGCGCGCGAGCGCCTGAAAGCCGTGTACGCCTCGGATCTCGCGCGCGAGCAGAAGCTCGCACAGAAGAGCGCCGAGTGGCAGCGGCTGCGGTCAGCGTATCCCGCGCTGCCCGCCGAGCCGAACAACGCCTTTCTGGCCTCGGTCGCGGTCTATACGGAGCTCGTGCCGGCGTTCGAGCGCCTGCTCGCGGAAAGCGGGAGCCTGGAGGCGTTCTACCGTCGGGTGAAGGACCTGGCGCGCGATCCGTCCGCGCGCGAGATCTACTTCACGACAGCGGGATATCGACGATCTTCTTGAAAGCCGCCCGTGCGCACAGCCGGTCGAACCACCGGCTCAAGTTCGGGTGCGCAGGGCGCTCGATTGGCAGTCGCATCCAGATCTGCACGTGGCAGCCAAGCGGGATGTCGCCGATCGTGAGCGCGTTGCCGGCGAAGTAAGGCCGGTTCCCGAGCGCCTCGTCCGGGATGGCGAGCAGCTCGGCGCACTTCTTACGTCCTTCCTCGACCGCTTGCATGTCGCGCTTCTCGGGCGACGTGCGCACGAGATTCCAGAACACCGCGCGCAGCGACGCCTGGAAGGTGAACGCCCAGTCCATCCAGCGCTCGGAGTCGGCGCGCTGCTTGAGATCCACGGGCCACAGCGTGCCCGCGCCGTGCTTCGCCGCGAGGTAGCGCACGATCGCGTGCGACTCCCAGAGCACGAAGCCGCCGTCGTCGATTGTCGGCACGAGCGAATTTGGGTTCAGCTTCTTGTACTGCGGCGTGTTTACGACGCCGAACTCCCTGCCGGCGTCGATACGCTCGTATTTCAGGCTGAGCTCCTCCGCGGCCCACAGCACCTTTTTTACGTTAACCGAATTGAATCGTCCCCAGATTTTCAGCATTGGGTCCCCCGATTGTCTAGAAACCCACCGCCTGCCCGTCTCTCCGGGGGTCGCTCGCGGTGAAGTAGCCGCCGTCGAGCTTCCAGATGAGCTGCGCGCTGCCAAACTGGTTGTAGTCGTCTGGCAGCGAAACGATGCGGTGGCCGCGCCGCTTGAGCTCTTCCAGCACCGAGGGCCGGAAGGCACTTTCCACGCTCACGTCCATGCCTTGCACAACGCGGAAGCGCGGCCCGTCGCACGCCGCTTGCGGACTCTGGCCGTAGTCGGCGATGCGCACCACCACTTGGGCATGGCCCTGCGGCTGCATGGTGCCGCCCATGACGCCGAAGCTCATGACGGGCCGGCCTGCGCGCGTTACGAAGCCCGGAATGATCGTCTGGTACGGCCGCTTGCGCGGCCCGACGCAGTTCGGGTGGCCCGGTTGCAGCACGAAGGTCGCGCCCCGGTTCTGCAGCGAGATACCCTCCACCACCACGCCCGAGCCGAAGCCCACGAAGTTCGATTGGATGAAGGACACCATCAGCCCGGAGGCGTCGGCTGCCGCGAGGTATACCGTGCCGCTCTGCGGCGGCGCGCCGTGGCCGAAATCCTGCGCGCGCTTGAGGTCGATCAGCTTCGCTCTCGACTTCAGATACTCCTTGTCGAGCAGCGCCTGCGGCCGCACGGTAGTCATGTAGTCGATGTCGGCGACGTAACGCCGGGCGTCGGCGAACGCCAGCTTCTGCGCCTCGATCTGCAAGTGCACGCTGTCGGCGCCGTCCACCGGGTGCGAGCGCAAGTCGAAGTGCTCGAGCATGCCGAGCGCCATGAGCGCGACGATGCCTTGGCCATTTGGCGGGATCTCGTGCAGCGTGTAGCTGCGGTAGTCCATCGAAAGCGGCTCGACCCAGTCGGACTTGTGCGCGGCGAGATCGGAAGCGCGCATCGCGCCGCCGTGCTTTTTCGCGTGCTCCTCCAGTTTCTCCGCCAGCTCGCCGCGGTAAAACGCTTCGCCCTTGGTATCGCGGATGCGCTCCAGCGTCTCGGCGTGTTTCGTGAAGCGGAAAAGCTGCCCCGGTCGGGGAGGGCCACCGTTCGGCAGGAAGGCGTCGGCGAAGCCGGGCTGCGGCTTGAGCTCGGGAACTTGCTTCTCCCACTGCCCGGCGATAGTCGGCGAGACGAGGAAGCCCTTGCGCCCGTACTCGATCGCCTTTTCAAAGAGCTTTTCGAACGGCAGCTTGCCCCACCGGCGGTGCAGCTCTACCCAGGCGGAGACGCACCCCGGCACGCTGACCGAGTTCCAGCCGCGCTCGGGCATGCTCGAACGACCGGCGAAGAACTCCGGCGTCCACCCGGCCGGCGAGCGGCCCGAGGCGTTCAGCCCGTGAAGACGCTCTCCGTCCCAGACGATCGCATAGGCGTCCGAGCCGATTCCGTTCGATACTGGCTCGACGAGCGTCAGCGTGATCGCAGTGGCCAGGATCGCGTCCACAGCGCTGCCCCCACCGGCGAGCATTTGCAGCCCGGCCTGCGCCGCGAGCGGCTGCGAGGTGGCGACGACGTTCGCCGCCAGCAGCGGCTTGCGCGGCCAGGGATAGGGGTTGTTCCAGGCGAAAGCCGTCATTGGGGATTGGTGTTCACGCCGCCACGTTTTCGAAGTCAAGCACAATCCGCCCCAGCACCCGGCCGGCCTTCAGGTCGTCCAGCGCGCGCGCCGCTTCGTCCGCGGGGCGCAGCTCCACCGGCGCGGGACGTATCTTGCGCCGCTTGGCGAGCGAGACCACTTCCTTCAGCTCCTGCAAGCTTCCGACGTACGAGCCCACGATGCCGATGGCACGCTGGGCGATGGGCGGCAAAGGATGGACGAGCTCGCCGCCGTACAGGCCGCAAATGATGTAGCGCCCGCCCTTGCGCAACGCGCCGATGCCGAGCGCCGCGGTCGCCGGGCTGCCGACGAAATCGATCGCGGCGGCGATGCCCTGCAGCTCGCGCGTGGCATCCGGGGTTTTCGTGTTCAAAGTCGTCTTGGCCCCAAGCTTAGCTGCGGCCGCGAGCTTCGCGTCGTCGATATCGCACGCGACCACGTGTTTCACGCCCTTGGCGCGCAGCACCGATATGCCGATAAGGCCGAGCCCGCCGCAGCCGAGCACTGCGACCCGCTCCTGCGGCCCGAGTTGCGGCAGCTTGGCCGCCGCGCTGTACGCGGTGAGCCCGGAACAAGCGAGGGTTGCGGCGAAGGCCTCGTCGATCCCCGCTGGGTCGACGAGGTACTTTGCGTCCGGCACGAGAAGATGGGTCGAATAGGCGCCCGGGCGGCTGACGCCAAGAAAGCGGATCCCCGAGACGCAGTAGTTGTCCTGGCCGGCTCTGCATACCGCGCACTTCCCGCAGCCGATCCACGGGTACACGATCTTTTTTTGTCCCACCCGGACGCCTCGGGCGCGAGGGCCCAACGCCTCGATCACGCCGAAAGGCTCGTGGCCGAGAATGAAAGGCGGCACGCAACCGCGTTCCTTCACGTAGAAGCGCTTGCCGCTGCCAAGGTCGAAGTACCCCTCCCAGATGTGCACGTCGGAGTGGCAAACCCCCGCCCGCGTGATGCGAACCAGCACCTCGCTTCCCTGCGGTTTCGGAGTGTCCGACAAGATTTTCTGCAGAGGCTTCCCGTGCTCGATGATCTGCCAACTCAGCATCTTCCCTCCCTTCACACCTTGGCGGCCTGGGCGAGCGCCTGGTCGATGTCCCAGAGGATGTCATCCAGGGTCTCGATGCCCACGGATACGCGGATCATGTCCGGTGTCACGCCGGCTTTGAGCTGATCGGCTTCGTCCATCTGCCGGTGGGTGGTCGACGCGGGATGGATCACGAGCGTCTTTGCGTCGCCGATGTTGGCCAGGTGGCTCATGAACTGAGCCGCCTCGATGAAGCGCACGCCCGCCCTCGCGCCTCCCTTCACTCCGAAATTGAGCAGGCCGGACGCGCCTTTCGGCAGATATTTCTTTGCCAGTGAGTGGTACTTGCTATCTGCAAGCCCGGGATAGTTCACCCAGGCGACCCGCGGATGAGCCTGGAGAAACTTGGCTACGGCGAGTGCATTCGCGCAGTGCCGGTCCATCCGGACGTGCAGCGACTCCAGGCCCTGCAGGAGGAGCCACGCGTTGAGGGGCGACAGCGCCGGGCCGAAGGTGCGCATGATCTCCATTCGAGCCTTCATCGTGTAGCCGAAGTCGCCGAAGGTCTCGTGGAAGATCACGCCGTGGTAGCCGGGCGAGGGGCTCGTGAACTCCGGGAACTTCCCATTTCCCCAGTTGAACCTGCCCGACTCGCAGATCACGCCCCCCATGGTGGTGCCATGGCCGCCGATGTACTTGGTCGCCGAGTGCACCACGATGTCCGCGCCCCATTCCACGGGCCGGCACAGGTACGGCGAGGGCACGGTGTTGTCGAGCACCAGCGGGATGTCGGCCTCGTGCGCGATTTTCGCCAGCGCCTCGATGTCAACGATGTTGATGAGCGGATTGCCGAGCGTTTCGGCGTAGAGCAGCTTGGTGTTTTTCCGGATGGCTTTCCTGAAGTCTTCCGGATCGTCCGGGTCGACGAAGCTCGTCTCGATGCCGAGCTTCTTGAGGTTCACGTGCAACAGCGTGTGCGTGCCGCCGTAGAGCGTCGAAGCCGAGACGATGTGGTCGCCGCCGGAACAGAGCGTCAGGAGGGCGGTTGCCTCGGCGGCTTGACCCGTGGCGCAGGCGAGCGCCGAGCGGGCACCCTCGATCGCCGCCATGCGCTCCTCGAATACCGCCACCGTCGGGTTCGAGATGCGCGAATAAACGTTGCCGAACGTCTGCAAATTGAAAAGACTCGCCGCATGCTCGGCCGAGTCGAACACGAACGACGTCGTCTGGTAGATCGGTGCGGCGCGCGCGCCGGTGGCCGGATCCGGGATCTGCCCGGCGTGCAGGCAAAGCGTCTCGATGCCGAACTCGCGATCAGGCATGGGATGGTTTGCCTGGTGCGCCGGGGGAAGAGCCTCAGACCGCCGCGGGGGGATTTTCTTCTGAAGCGTCCCGCGTGGCGGCGCGGCGATACTCGGAGGGCGGTACGCCCACCTGGTTCAGGAAGAAACGCGTGAAGTTGCTCTGCGCCGAGAAGCCGAGCTCGGCCGAGACCTCGGAGATCTTGCCCTGGCCGGAAGTCAGACGCGAGATCGCGGTCTCGACGCACAGCATGTCGAGATAGGCCCGCGGCGAAAATCCGGTGCAGAGCTGGAAAAGGTCGTAGAAGCGCGAGCGCGAGAGCCCCACCTGGCTCGCGAGCTCGTCCATGTTGAGCTCCTTGTTCGGCCTGGCGCGCAGCAGCGCGATCGCCCGCCGGATGCGGCTGTCTTCGAAGCGCGACCCGCGCCAAGCCGGAGACGCGGTGCGTCGGCGCGCAAGGTAGGTCTCGACGATGGAGAGCAGCAGCTCCTGCAGCATGAAGTCGAGGCGCTCGGCAGACACGAAGCGATCGTTCAGGATTTCAACCGCCAGCGTGTCGGCGAGACGGCGTATGCGCGGCGTGATCGGCTCGCGCGCCTGCTCGAAGGGTTGTCCATCCCCGGCGCCGAAGACCGCCGGGAAGCTCGCGCACAGCCAATTGGTCGCGGCATGCAGAGCCAGAATCCGCGTCGCGGCGCCTGCGGTATGGCTTTCGCTCGGGTTCAGGAAGACGAGCTCAGCCTCGCCGGGCTGCATCACGATGGCCGGGTCGGCCTGGGCGGAGAACGCTTCGCCGGCGGCAAGGTCGCTCAGGACCAGGCGCCCGAACTTCCCCTCCAGGATCCTCACCAGCCTCCCCATGGGGGAAGGATATCCTACCGGGGGTCTAATAAGCCAGCCAGCGGGGGCGTTTGGCGGATATGACCTTCGTATTGACCCCGACCCAGTTCAACCCCCCGAAAAGCCGCCCGTGCTCGATCTTTACGCATCGGTCGAGCACCGCTTCGAGACCTGCGACCCGGGCCTTGGCCGCCGCCTCCTCGTTGCGCACACCGAGTTGCTGCCAGAGCACCTTGGCGCCGATGGCGATGGCGTCCTCCGCTATCGGCATAACATCCTGTGTCTTGCGGAAGACATCCACGATGTCCACCCGCTCGGGGATGTCGCGCAGCGAGCGGTAGCACTTTTCGCCCAGGATCGACTCGTACTTCGGGTTCACGGGGACTACCCGGTAGCCGTGCTCCTGCATGTACTTCGCGGCAAAGTAGCTCGGGCGATACCAGTCGGCAGATAGGCCGACGACTGCGATCACATGGCTTTCCTTCAGGATGCGCCGAAGCGTGGTGATGTCGTCCATCGCTTGTTCACTATAATCGAAAGCATGTACGTCGAAGAGCGGATGTATCGACTGAAGATTGGCGCTGTGCCCGAGTACCTCAAGCATTACCAGGAGTCGGGCATGGCGGTTCAGCTGAAGCACCTGCCGCACATGGTGGGCTACTACTTCACCGAGGTCGGCGGGCTGAACATGGTGGTGCACATGTGGGCCTACGACAGCCTCGACCAGCGGGATAAATGCCGCGCCGCGATGCAGGCCGACCCGGCGTGGCAAGCGTACCTCGCCAAGACGCGCCCGTTGATGGAGACGCAGGAGACGCGCATCATGAAATGCGCTCCCTTCTTCGTCGATCGCCTGAAAAAGATGCTCGCAGCTGTCAAGTAGCGATGCCGGTTCACCCGCAGGTGGCGCTGCTGCTGGAAGCCGTAGCGCAGTCGCCGCTACCCACGCTCGACAAGGTGCCCGCCTTCGCCGCGCGACGACTCTATAAGGAGCGCTGCTCGAAAGTCGCGCCCAAGCCGCCGGAGGCCCACACTCGGCTGCTGCTCACGCCGGGCGGCGTGCTGATAAGGGCGTACCGGCCAATGGGCGCAGGGAAAACCGAAGTGCTGCCGGCGCTCGTGTATTTCCACGGCGGAGGCTGGACCATCGGCGATCTCGATACACACGATGTCCTTTGCCGCCAGCTCGCGGACGGGGCGCGCTGCGAGGTTTTTTCGGTTGAATACCGCCTTGCGCCGGAATCACCGTTTCCTGCTGCGGTCGAGGATTGCGTCGCAGCAACCGAGTTCGTGGCAAAGCACTCACGGTCGGATCGCATCGCCGTCGGCGGCGACAGCGCAGGCGGCAACCTCGCCGCTGTCGTCGCGCTTCACGCGCGCGAGGTGCGCGGGCCGGCGCTTTGCTTCCAGCTTCTTATCTACCCGGCCACCGACCAGAACATGCTCACCGAATCGCACAGCCGCAACGGTGAAGGCTATCTGCTTACCCGGCCGCTGATGGAGCGTTTTCGTATGAATTACCTGCCGCGGCCGGCTGACTACGCCGATTGGCGCGCCTCGCCGGCGCTCGCGAAGAGCCACGCGGGGCTGCCGCCGGCGCTCGTCATCACGGCCGGCTTCGATCCGCTGCTCGACGAAGGCCGGCAGTACGCCGAGCTGCTGGCGCGCGGGAGGGTGGAGGTCGCGTATCGCGACTACCCCGACATGGTTCACGGCTTCATCGTGATGGGCGGCGTGATCGATACCGCGAGCGCCGCGGTCGCCGATTGCTGCGCGGCGCTGCGGCGCGCTTTCGAGAAAGTCACAGCATGAAACCCGATTTGAAAACGCGTCATGGCGGCAAGATCCTCGCCGATGCGCTGGCTGCACAAGGAGTGAAGCTCGCTTTCGGCGTACCGGGCGAGAGCTACCTTCCGGTACTCGATGGGCTCCACGACCTGCAGGACCGGCTGCGCTTCGTCATCTGCCGGCAGGAGGGCGGCGCCTCCTATATGGCGGAGGCGTACGGCAAGCTCACCGGCGAGCCAGGGGTGCTTCTCGTGACCCGCGGGCCCGGCGCGACCAACGGCGCGATCGGGGCGCATACCGGCTTTCAGGATTCGACTCCGATGGTGGTCTTTGTCGGCCAGGTGCCGAACGAGTTTGCTGAACGCGAGGCGTTCCAGGAGATCGATTACCGCCGCATGTATGGCCAGTTGGCGAAGTGGGTCGGTCAGATCGACCGCGTCGAGCGCATCCCGGAGTACGTGAGTCGTGCCTTCCACACCGCGATGGCCGGGCGCCCAGGTCCCGTGGTGCTCGCGCTGCCGGAAGACACGTTGTTTTCGGAAGCGGCCGTTGCCGATGTACCGAAGTACCACGTGGTGCGGTCGGCGCCCGCGCCCTCGCAAATCGAACAACTGAAGAGATTGCTTGAAGCGGCAAAGCAGCCGTTCGTCCTCATCGGCGGAGGTGGATGGTCGCGCGCTGCATGCGTGCGGCTGCAGAAGTGGATCGAGGCGAATGGCTTGCCCGTCGGCACGTCCTTTCGCTGCCAGGATCTCTTCGACAACCGCAGCTCGAACTATGCCGGCGACGTCGGCATCGGGATCAACCCTAAGCTCGCGCAGCGCGTAAAGGAAGCCGACGTTCTTCTCGTCATCGGCGCGCGTCTCGGCGAGATGACCACGAGCGCTTATTCGCTGTTGGAAGCTCCGGTGCCGCAGCAAACGCTCATCCACGTGCATTCCGGCGCCGAGGAGCTGGGGCGCGTCTATCGGCCCGCGCTTGCGATCAACTCCGGCATGGCTCAATTTGTGGAAGCCATCGAAAAACTCCGATTCGATGGTTTGTGGGAGGCAAAAACCGAGCAGGCGCGCAAGGAATTTCTGGAATGGACCGAGCCGCGGCCGATGCCCGGCCAGGTGCAGTACGGCGAGGTTATCCGCTGGCTCTCGGACCGGCTGCCCGAGGACGCGATCATCGCCGGCGGCGCTGGCAACTTCGCCGGCTGGCTGCACCGGCACTTCCGCTACAAAGGCTTTCGCACGCAACTTGGCTCGACCAACGGCTCGATGGGCTATGGCTATCCCGCCGCAGTCGCGGCCAAGCTGGCGGAACCGAGCCGCACCGTGTTTGCGCTCTGCGGCGACGGCGACTTCCTTATGACCGGCCAGGAAATCGCCACGGCCGTGCAGTACGGCGCCAATTTCGTTGCCGTGGTGGTGAACAACGGCCTCTACGGCACGATCCGAATGCACCAGGAGCGCGAGTACCCGGCCCGCGTGTATGGTACCGAGTTGCGTAACCCGGACTTTGCGGCATACGCGCGCGCATTCGGCGGTTACGGCGAGACGGTTGAGCGCACCGCGGACTTTGCGCCCGCTTTCGAGCGCGCGGCGGCGTCGGGCAAGCCGGCCATCATCGAGCTCAAGATTGATCCGGACGCGATCACGCCGCAAACGACGCTCAGCGCAATCCGGGAAAAATCGCTCAAGTCAAAGCAATGAACTTCGGGTCGTCCTGGTGGGCGCGCTCGAACTTCAGAAACTCGTAGTACCCGCAGCGCGGGCTGTCCGGATACTCGCGGCATACTGCGGGCCTTGCCTCGTAGATGCCGCAGCGGCGCGTCTTCTGGTCGAGGAAGGTGCAAACCGTCGTGAAAATCCGGTCCTGGCGATGGCGTAACGCCCGCACTTTTTCCTTCGCGTCGTACTTGGTGAAGCGCTCCTCGGCCACGCTGTACGGCAGGCCGAGGTGCTTCGCCAGGCGCTCGATGTCGCGCGGCGTCACTTCGATCTCGGGATAGCTGCAGCAGTAGGCCGGGCACTGCGAGCACGAGTACTTCGCGCGCACCGGGATCGGGAAAGCCTTGCCGTTCTTCATCACGTGTGTGAAAGGCGCGGATTCTACGTGAGCCGCGCGAAAAGAATCACTTTAACCCGTTCGCTTTGCGGATTCGTTTCATCTGTGTATCACGAACGGAGGGGAAGCGATGAAGACCCTAACAACCGTAGTTGCAGTAGTGACATTTCTTGGATGCGGGCCCTCTCGGGCACACGGCCGTTTCGTGGAGATCTCGCTTCCCGCCGACGCCGTGGCCGTTCCCGAGCTTCGTTCCCGACCCCAGCCGGTAAACTCGCGATGAATGGAGGCTCCGGATGAAGAGCTCATGCTCGCCTATGGCCGAGGCGACGCCGGGGCCTTCGAGACGCTGTACAAGCGCCACCGGGGCCCGCTGTTTCGTTTCATGCTGCGAGCACTCAGCAATTCTGCCGGGCACCGGTCCACCGCCGAGGAGCTTTTCCAGGAGGCCTGGATCCGGGTAATCGAAGCCCGCAGCCGCTACAAGCCGCAGGCGCGCTTCACCACCTGGCTCTACACCATCGCTCATAACCTGCTTGTGGACCACTGGCGCAAAAAAGGCTTGTCGCTCGTTCAGCTCGACGATGAGCCGCCTGTCGCCGCGCCGGACGACCCCGCACGGCAGGCTGAAGCGCGGGAAAGCCTTGCGCGCTTGTTGCAGGCGATCGATGCACTCCCTGCCGTGCAGCGCGAGGCTTTTTTGCTCCACGAGGAAGCCGGCCTGACCGTTGGCGAAATCGCCGCGGTCACGGCCGCGGGCGAAGAGGCGGCGAAGAGCCGGCTGCGCTACGCGATGGCCAAGCTCAGGTCGGCGCTCGACGATGACTGACGAAACGAAGATCTCGCAGCGCTATCGCGAGCTCGCGCGCGAGGAGCCGCCGCGCCATGTCGACGAGGCGATCCTCGC
>DATFEI010000287.1:0-10845 GCA_035251315.1 Burkholderiales bacterium
CGTAAAGCGGTGTCGGCTTCGCCGAGGAAACGCAGGAACGCGGCGTCGACGCGAAGCAAGCCTTCGCGCTCGTATAGATCGTTGAAACGAATGCCGAAACCGAGTTGCATGCAGTTAGAATTATCCCGAATTCACTGCGGAGTGACTGATGCAGATCCGAAATAGCATATTCCTCGTCACCGGCGGCGCATCCGGCCTCGGCGCGGCAACCGCACGCATGGCGGTCGAAGGCGGCGCGAAAGTCGTCATCGCCGACATGCAGGCCGAAGCCGGCGAGAAGCTCGCGAAGGAGCTCAACGGGCGCTTCATCAAGACCGATGTCGCGAGCGAGGCCGAGGGCCGCGCCGCCGTGCAGCTCGCCCTGAAAGAGTTCGGCGGCCTGCATGTCCTCGTCAACTGCGCGGGCATCGCGATCGCCGAGCGCACCCTGGGCAAGGAAGCGCCGCATGACCTGCAGCGCTTCATCCGCGTGATCAACGTGAACCTGATCGGCACGTTCAACATGATCCGCCTCGCCGCCGACGCGATGGCGAAAGCTGTCCCGAACGCGTCCGGCGAGCGCGGCGTGATCGTGAACACCGCTTCGGTCGCCGCCTTCGACGGGCAGATCGGCCAGGTGGCCTACTCGGCGTCCAAGGGCGGCGTGGTCGGGATGACGCTGCCGGTGGCGCGCGACCTCTCGCGCAACGGCATCCGCGTGTGCACCATAGCGCCCGGGATCTTCGAGACCCCGATGCTGATGGGCCTGCCGAAGGAAGCGCAGGACTCGCTCGGCAAGCAGGTGCCGTTTCCTTCGCGGCTCGGCCGGCCTGCGGAATATGCGCAGCTCGTGAAGGCGATCGTCGAAATCGAGATGCTGAACGCCGAGACGATCCGCCTGGACGGCGCGATCCGGATGGCGCCTAAGTGATTTCTCTGAGGTTTGTCTTGTAGAAACGCGAGCGCTCAACGTAGCCCCGCGCGACCTTGAGCAGATGGTCGCGCTCTTCGGGCTTCAGCTCGCGCACGATCTTCCCGGGAGAGCCGAGGACCAGCACGCCATCGGGGATCTCCTTGCCCTCGGCGATGAGGGTGTTCGCGCCAATAAGCGTGCCGCGACCGACGCGCGCGCCGTTCATGATCACGCTGTTGATGCCGATCAGGCTGCCGTCGCCGATCGAGCAGCCGTGCAGCATCACCTTGTGGCCGACGCTCACGGAGTTGCCAAGCGTCATCGGGTAGCCGGGATCGACGTGCAACACCGACCCGTCCTGGATGTTGCACTTCTCGCCGATGCTGATGCGGTCGTTCTCGGCGCGAATCACGACCTGGAACCAGACGCTCACTTCGTTGTGCAGCGTGATATCGCCGACGAGCGTCGCGTCGTGCGCCACGTAATGGTGTTCGCCCACGAGCCGCACGCGCCGCTCGCCGATCGCGAAAAGAGGCATGGGACTATCATAATCCAGTGAAAATCATTGTTCTCGGGGGCGGCGTGGTCGGCGTCGCCGGCGCCTGGTATCTTGCCGCGGCGGGTCACGAAGTAACGTTGATCGAGCGGCGCGAGGCGCCAGGCCTGGAGACCTCTTTCGCGAACGGAGGGCAGGTCGCCGCCGGGCACGCCCAGCCGTGGGCCAAGCCGGCCGCGGTGCCACAGATCCTGCGCTGGCTGGGGCGCGAGGACGCGCCGCTGCTTTTCCGTCCGCGCGCAAGCTGGGCGCAGTGGGAATGGGGCCTGCGCTTCCTGTACGAGTGCCTTCCCGGGCGCTTCGAGCGCCACGTGCGCACGCTCGCCGCGCTCGCGCGTTACAGCCGCGAGTGCCTGCGTGCGCTGCGCCGGGAGCTCGGCCTGCGCTACGACGAGCTCGAGCGCGGGATCCTGCAGTTCGCCACGCGCCAAAGCGACTTCGACGCGCTGGCGCGCCACGCCGAGGCGCTGCGCGCGCTTGGCGCGGCCGCCGAAGTCAAATCGGGCGCCGAGTGCCTCGAGCTCGAGCCCGCCCTTCGGGACTCGAACGAGCCCGTGCTCGGCGGCGTCTACGACCCGGATGACGAGTCGGGCGACGCCTGCCGCTTTACGCAGGAGCTTGCGCGCATCTCGGCTCCGCGCGGCGTCGCATTTCGCTTTGGTTCCGCAGTGGACGCGATCGAGACCGAGGGTGATCGGGTCGCCGGAATCCGGCTGCATACACAGTCGGTGGAAAGAGCGGACGCCTACGTTGTTGCGCTCGGAAGCTATAGCCCGCTCCTGCTCAAGCCGCTCGGCATCCGCATCCCGGTGTACCCGATGAAGGGTTATTCGATCACGCTCCCGCTCGGCCCGGCGGAGCTCGTCGCCGCGCCGACGGTCAGCCTGACCGACGAGGCGCACAAGATCGTGATTTCGAGGCTCGGCAGCCGCCTGCGCGCCGCGGGCATGGCCGAGCTCGCGGGCTACGACACCTCGGTAGATCCTGGCCGCTGCGCGGCAATCTCCCGCCGTGTGCGCAGCCTCTTTCCGGCGCTCGGCGCCGTGACGACGGTGGAGAACTGGGCCGGGCTTCGCCCGGCCACGCCGAACAACGTGCCCGTGATTGGGCGAACTCGCCTGAAGAACCTGTTTCTGAATACAGGCCACGGCACGCTCGGCTGGACCCTCGCCTGCGGCTCGGGGAGCGCGCTCGCCGACTTGATCTCGGGTCGCACCCCGCAGGTGGCGTTTCCTTTTGCATGAGGCGAAGCGCGTCTCACTTCGTCCAGATTCGCGGACTGCGCTACCACGTGCGGTGCTGGCCTGCGCCCGGCGCGCCCAAGATCGTGCTGCTACACGGCTGGATGGACGTGTCGGCGTCGTTCCAGTTCGTCGTGGACGAGCTCGTGCAGGACTGGGACGTGTACGCCCCCGACTGGCGCGGCTACGGGCTCACCGAATGGGGAAAGGCGGACTGCTACTGGTTCCCCGACTACATCGCCGACCTGGATTTTCTGTTGGGCGAGATAGAACCGGTAAAGCCTCTGAACCTCGTCGGCCATAGCCTGGGTGGAAACGTCGCTGCGCTGTATGCCGGCGTGCGCCCCGCGCGTGTGGCGAGGCTTGCGAACCTCGAGGGGTTCGGCATGGCGCCGACGCGGCCCGAGCAGGCGCCGAAGCGCTATGCGCGCTGGCTTGAGGAGCTGCGCAACCCGCCCGGCTTCAAGAGTTATGAGAGCTACTCAGAGCTCGCGCAGCGTTTGCGCAACAGCAACCCCAGGCTCTCCCCCGAGAGGGCGGAGTTCCTCTCGCGGCATTGGGGACGCGAGGTCGACGGGGAGGGAGTCGTCTTACGCAGCGACCCCGCGCACAAGATCGTGAACCCGGTGCTGTACCGCTACGAGGAGGTGCGCGCCTGCTGGCGCGACGTCACCGCGCCGGTGCTCTGGGTGGAAGCCGCGGAGTCCGAGACGCTGGAGCGGCTTAAGCTCGGCGCCGACGATATCGCCGAGCGCCGCGCGGCCTTCCGAAATCTGCGATATGAGGTACTGGCCGATTGCGGCCACATGCTGCACCATGACCAGCCCGCGGCGCTGGCGCGGCTGTTAGAACGATTCCTCGCGCGCTGATGGCACAGTACTTCTCGATCCATCCCACAAATCCGCAAAAGCGCCTCGTGCGGCAGGCAGCCGATATCGTGCGCGGCGGGGGCCTGATCGCGTACCCGACGGATTCGTGCTACGCACTCGGCTGCGACCGTGGGAACGCCGCCGGCGCCGGGCGTCTGCGGCACATCCGCGGCATCGATGAGCGGCACCGGCTCACGTTCATGTGCCGCGATCTTTCGGAGATCGCGCGCTATGCGATCGTGGACGACGCGCAGTTCAAGCTGCTGAAGAGCGTGACGCCGGGCAGCTACACCTTCATCCTGCGTGCGCGCCGCGAAGTCCCGCGCCGCCTGACGAGGAAGAAGACCATCGGCGTGCGCGTGCCCGGACACCCCGTGGCGCACGCCTTGCTCGCCGAGCTGGACGAGCCGATGCTGTCGGCGACCTTGCTGCTTCCCGGCACGCCCACGCCGTTCTCCGATCCTCTTGAAATCAGGGAAGTACTCGAGCACGAGCTCGACCTCGTGATCGACGGCGGGCCGTGCGGAACGCAGCCGAGCACGGTGATCGACCTCACCGAGAAAACGCCGACCGTGTTGCGCGCAGGCAAGGGCTCGCTCGCGCCCTTTGCGGTAGAGCGCGTCTGATAAGATCCCGGACGCAAGAATGGACTTCGACCTCAGCCAGGTCGCCCAGACCCTGGCCATTTACGCGCTCCCGGTACTATTCGCCATCACGCTGCACGAGGCCGCCCACGGCTACGTGGCGCGGCACTTCGGGGACATGACCGCGCACGCGCAGGGGCGCATCAGCCTCAACCCGGTGCGGCATATCGACGTCATCGGCACTATCGTGGTTCCGCTGGTCATCCTGCTCGTCTCGTACGGCAAGTTCCTTTTCGGCTGGGCCAAACCCGTGCCTGTCAATTACTCGGCTCTGCGCAAGCCGCGCCAGCATATGGCGTGGGTGGCTGCGGCCGGTCCTGGCGCCAATTTGCTGATGGCGCTTTTCTGGGCTTTGGCGTTGCGCGCCTCAGTGAGCATGACGAGCCGCGCCGATGCCTGGCTGGAAATCGCACGGCAATACGGCGTAAGCGGCCTGATCGACGCAGTCATGGGACACGGCAACGGGGTCGCCGAGTTCCTGATCGGGGTGAGCGCCGCTGGGATTCTGGTGAACCTGCTCCTCATGCTGCTCAACCTCCTTCCGATCCTGCCGCTCGACGGCGGGCGCATCGTTGCGAGCCTGCTGCCCAGCCGGGCGGCGTGGCGGTTCGCGAAGCTCGAGCCGTTCGGCTTGCCACTGCTCCTGCTCCTGCTGTTCGTGCCGGTCTACGGGTCCAATGCGCTCAGCCTGATCCTGAGCCCGCTGCTTTTCGAGTCCGAAGCGCTGGTGCGCGCCATGGTGCTGCTCTAGATGTACGAAACCCGGGTGCTGTCCGGCATGCGGCCTACCGGGAGCTTGCACCTCGGCCACTACCATGGCGTTCTGAAGAACTGGATCCGCTTGCAGGCAGAGTACCCGTGCCTTTTCTTCGTCGCCGACTGGCACGCGCTGACCACCGACTACGAGAAGCCTGGCGATCTGCAGCAGACCGGGATCGACATGGTGATCGACTGGCTTGCCGCGGGGGTCGACCCGGCACAGGCGATGATCTTTGTGCAATCGCAGGTGCCCGAGCACGCCGAGCTGCACCTGCTGCTTTCGATGATGGCGCCGCTCGGGTGGCTCGAGCGCGTGCCGACGTACCGGGACCAGCAGCAGAAGCTGGCCGACAAGGACCTCGCCACCTACGGCTTTCTCGGTTATCCGCTGCTGCAGTCGGCCGACATCCTCGTTTACCGGGCGAAATATGTCCCGGTCGGCGAAGACCAGGTGCCGCACCTCGAGTTCGCGCGCGAGGTGGCGCGGCGCTTCAACCATCTCTATGGCCGCGAGCCGGGCTTCGAGGACAAGGCCAAGGCCGCGGTCAAGAAGATGGGCACGAAGAAAGCCCGGCTCCTGAACGAGCTGCGCACCAAGTTCATCGAGCAGGGCGACGCCGGCGCGCTGGCGCGCGGCCAGGCGCTCCTTAGGGAGCAGCAGAACCTGTCGCGCGGCGACCGCGAACGCCTCTACGGCTGGCTCGAGGGAACGGGCAAGAAGATCCTGGTCGAGCCGGAGGCGCTCCTCACCGAGGCGTCCAAGATGCCCGGGCTCGACGGACAAAAAATGTCGAAGTCCTACGGCAACACGATCTCGCTGCGCGAGGAGCCGGAGGTCGTGGCGAAGAAGATCAAGACGATGCCGACCGACCCGGCGCGGGTAAAGCGCTCCGATCCAGGAAACCCCGAGAAGTGCCCGGTCTGGGAGCTGCACAAAGTCTACTCGGACGCGGCGCGCAAGGACTGGGTGATGAAGGGTTGCACTACCGCCGGCATCGGCTGCCTGGAGTGCAAGCAGCCGGTCATCGACGCCATCAATCTCGAGCTCGCGCCGATGCGCGCCAGAGCGCAGCCTTACCTGGAGGATTCTGCGCTTGTGAAGAACATCATCGCCGATGGCTGCGAAAAGGCGAAGCGCCTGGCTGCCGAGACGATGCGCGATGTGCGCGAAGCCATGGGATTAGGCTATTCATGAGGGCCAAGGTCTACGGCGAACCCGTTATCGAGCTGCCGCATGATCTCTATATTCCGCCCGATGCGCTGGAAGTGGTGCTCGAGGCGTTCGAAGGGCCGCTCGACCTGCTGCTCTATCTCATCCGCAAGGAGAACCTCGACATCCTCGACATCCCGATGGCGCCGCTTACGCGCCAGTATCTCGAGTATGTCGACATGATGCGCTCGACAAATCTCGAGCTCGCCGCCGAATACCTGGTCATGGCGGCGATGCTGATGGAGATCAAGTCGCGCCTGCTGCTGCCGCGGCCACCCGCCGCCGAGCCGATCGAGGACGACCCGAGAGCGGAGCTGGTGCGCAGGCTCCTGGAGTACGAGCGCATGAAAAAGGCGGCCCAGGGCCTCGACGAGCTGCCGCAGGTGGGCCGCGACGTGATCGCCATCTCGGTGTGGATCGAGAAGCAGGTGTCGCAGCGCCTTCCGGACGTGAACGCGAGAGACTTGGCGGAAGCCTGGCGCGGGCTGCTGCACCGGGCGCGGCTTTCGGCGCATCATCGCGTAAGCCGCGAAGAGCTCTCGGTGCGCGCACATATGAGCTCGATCCTGCGCGCGCTGCGCGAGCGACGCGTGGTGGAGTTCGGCGAGCTGTTCGAGCCGCAGCGCGGCGTCGCGGTTCTGGTCGTCACCTTCCTCGCGCTGCTCGAGCTCGCGCGTGAGCTGCTGATCGAGATCACGCAGTCTGCGGGTTTCGGCCCGATTTACGTAAAATTGGCGCATGCTCAATCCGCCTGAGGCGAAGCGCATCCTGGAAGCGGCGCTTCTCGCCTCGCAGGAACCGGTCAGCGCGATCGACTTGAAGCGCCTGTTCGACGGCGAGCTGGGCGTCGACACCATCCGCAGCCTCCTCGCCGAGCTTGCCGACGAATGGCGCGGCCGGGCGGTCGAGCTGGTAAGCCTTTCCAGCGGCTGGCGTTTTCAGACGCGCCCGGAGTTCCAGCCGTACCTCGAGCGTCTGCTCCCGGAGCGGCCGCCGCGCTATTCGCGGGCCGTGATGGAGACGCTCGCGATCATTGCCTACCGGCAGCCGGTGACCCGCGGCGATATAGAAGACGTGCGCGGCGTCGGCGTCTCCACGCAGATCATCCAGGCGCTCGAGACTCGGGGCTGGATCGACGTGGTCGGCCACCGGGAAACCCCCGGCCGGCCAGCGCTTTACGCCACCACCACCAAGTTCCTCGACGACTTGGGGCTGCGATCGCTGGAAGAGCTGCCGCCGCTCGAGGAGATCGCCAAGACCCTCCAGCTGGAGGTCGTACCCACTGGCGAAGCCGAGGTCCGGGAACCCGAAGCACAGCCCGCCACCGGCACCGACGGCTGAGCGGATCCAGAAGCTGCTCGCTGCCGCCGGGCTCGGCTCGCGGCGCGAGATCGAGAGCTGGATCTCCGCCGGGCGGGTGCGCGTAAACGGACGCCTGGCCAAGCTCGGCGACCGCGCAGGTCCTGCTGATTCCATCCTCCTGGATGGGAAGCCCGTCGCCGCCGCGGTGCGCACGCAGCCGCGCGTGCTCCTCTACCACAAGCCCGTCGGCGAGCTCGTCACACGCAGCGACCCGCAGGGCAGGCCCACGGTGTTCTCCAACCTGCCGCCCGGGCGCTGGATCCCGGTGGGGCGACTCGACCTGAACAGCTCCGGGCTTCTGCTCTTCACCGACTCTGGCGAGCTTGCAAACCGGCTGATGCACCCCAGATATGGTCTGGAACGAGAATACTCCGCGCGGATTCGCCGACCGCTCAGTACCGCTGAGGAAAATCGGCTTCTGCAGGGCATCCCGCTGGACGGTTTGCCTGCTCGCTTCGATCGCATCGAAGAGATGAAATCTGGTGCGGGCACCAATCGGTGGTATCGGGTGGTGCTTCGCGAGGGCCGCAACCGCGAGGTGCGGCGCCTTTTCGAGGCGCTCGGGCACCCCGTGAGCCGGCTGGTCCGAGTGCGTTACGGCCCGATCGAATTGCCCGCAGATCTACCGCCCAAAAGCTGGCGAGAGCTGCCAAATCCGGCTATACTTCAAAGGCTTTAGAGAGATGGCGTAAGGAATGGGCTGCGGGCCCATTTTTTGTTTTGAGCCTCGAAAAAGTCGTGGAACCGGCGCTGACCGGGCTGGGCTTCGAGCTGGTCGACGTGCAGGCGTCGAACGGCGGGCGCATGCTGCGCCTCTTTATCGACAAGCCCGGCGGCGTTACCGTGGATGACTGCGCGGCGGTCAGCCGGCACCTCACCCGGGTGCTGGCGGTCGAGCGAATCGACTACGAGCGGCTGGAAGTGTCTTCGCCGGGTCTCGACCGGCCGCTGCGCAAGGGGGCCGACTTCGAGCGCTTCGCCGGCCGCAAGGCCGAGGTGCGGATGCGCACGCCGGACGCATCGGGGCGGCGGCGCTTCGTTGGCGTGCTGCGCGGCGCCGAAGCCGGGCGGGTGCGGATGGAGCTGGACGGACAGACCGTCGCGCTCGAGCTCGATAACGTGGAGCGGGCGCGGCTGGTGCCCGAACTGTAGAGAGAGGGTGGATGAGTTTCGGTAGAGAACTGCTGCTGCAAGCTGACGCACTCGCGCGCGAGAAGAACGTGACGCGAGACATCGTGTTCTCTGCGCTCGAGCTCGCGCTCGCCTCGGCGCTGAAGAAGCGCTATCTCGAGGATGTGGACGTACGGGTCGCGATCGACCGCAATACCGGCAACTACAACGCCTTCCGGCGCTGGAAGATCGTGCCCGACGGCACGGTCGAAGTCGCCGCGCAGCAGATCCCGGTGTCCGAGGCGGCCAAGAAGGATCCGGCGGCCAAGGCCGAAGAGTTCATCGAGGAGCCGATCGAGCCGATCGATCCGCGGCGGATCGGCGCGCAGACCGCCAAGCAGGTCTTGCTGCAGCGCATCCGCGACGCCGAGCGCGAGCAGATCCTGAACGACTTCCTGTCGCGAGGCGACGAGCTCGTCACCGGAACGGTCAAGCGCATGGAGCGCGGCAACGCGGTGATCGAGTCCGGACGCCTCGAGGCCCTGCTGCCGCGCGAGCACATGATCCCGAAAGAGAATCTGCGCGTCGGCGATCGCGTGCGCGCATGGGTGATGAAAATCGACCGCCAGGCGAGGGGACCGCAGCTCATTCTCTCGCGCACCGCACCGCAGTTCATCATGAAGCTGTTCGAGCTCGAGGTGCCCGAGATCGAGGAAGGCCTGCTCGAGATCAAGTCGGCCGCGCGCGACCCCGGCGTGCGCGCCAAGATCGCGGTCTTCACGAACGACAGGCGCATCGACCCGATCGGCACCTGCGTCGGCATGCGCGGCTCTCGCGTGCAGGCGGTGACTCAGGAGCTCGCCGGCGAGCGCGTCGACATCGTGCTCTGGTCGGCCGACCCGGCGCAGTTCGTCATCGGCGCGCTGGCGCCCGCCGAGGTCTCATCGATCGTGGTCGACGAGGAAAAGCACGCGATGGACGTGGTGGTGGACGAGGAGAACCTGGCCGTGGCGATTGGCCGCAGCGGGCAGAACGTGCGCCTCGCCTCCGAGCTCACCGGCTGGCAGATCAACCTCATGACCGAAGAGGAGTCGACCAAGAAGCAGCAGGAGGAGAGCGGTCGCATCAAGCAGCATTTCATGGAGAAACTGGACGTCGACGAGGAAGTGGCCAACATCCTGATCGAGGAAGGCTTCTCCACGCTGGAAGAGATCGCCTACGTGCCGATCAACGAGCTGAACGAGATCGAGGCTTTCGACCAGGAGACGGTGAGCGAGCTGCGTAATCGGGCGCGCAACGCGCTGCTCGTCGCGGCGATCGCGAACGAAGAGAAGGTCGAGGGCGTGGACCCCGAGCTTCTCAAGCTCGAGGGCATGACAACCCAGCTCGCGGCCAAGCTGGCCGAGGGCGGCATCAAGACCCGCGACGACCTGGCCGATCTCGCGGTCGACGAGCTTTCAGAGATGATCGCGATGGAAAGCGAGGCCGCGAAGAAGCTGATCATGGCCGCGCGCGCGCACTGGTTCGAGAAAAAGGAGACCGCGTAAGTGGCGCAGACGAGCGTAGCGCAGTTCGCCAGCGAGCTCAGAGTCCCGCCGTCGGTGCTGCTCGAGCAGCTGCGCGCCGCCGGGGTCGACAAGAAGGCGCCCGAGGACGCGCTCACCGAGCAGGACAAGTCGCGGCTGCTCGAGCACTTGCGCAAGATGCACGGCTCGGCAGAGCAGAAGAACAAGATCACGCTCACGCGCAAGCACACGAGCGAAATCAAGAAAACCGACGCGAGCGGCAAGTACCGCACGGTGCAGGTTGAGGTGCGGAAGAAGCGCGTCTTCGTCAAGCGCGACCCGGCCGAGGTCGCAGCTCAGGCGGTGGCCGCTGAGGCGCCGCCGCCGGCGCCACCGCCGCCAGCGGTGGATGCGAGAGAGATCGAGCTGCGCGAGGAAGAGGCGCGCCGCCAGCAGCAGCTGGCCGAGCTGCAGGCTGCCGAGCTGCGCGAGAAGCAGGAGCGCGAGCGCAAGGAGGCGGAGCAGAAGGCGGCCGCCGAGGCGGCGCAAGCCGCGCCCGCGGCTCCCGCCGCGCCGACCACGCTGCACGCGCCGAAGACCGCCGAGGCGAAGACCGAGAAGAAGCCGAAGAAAGCGAAGCCCACCACGGTACTTCGCGACGACTCGGTGCGCCGACGCCAGATCAAGACCCGCGGGG
>DATFEI010000194.1:0-10703 GCA_035251315.1 Burkholderiales bacterium
CGCCGCCGCGAGCGCCGCGGCGAGGGCGCCGAAGAACAGCACGCCGTGCTCGTTCGCCGCCTGGCCCCAGGCGAGCAGCCAGCGCGAGGCGAGCGGCAGGGCGCTGCCGCGCTCGGCGTAGATGCTGCCGAAGCGCGGCACGACGTAGAACAGCAGGAACAGGCTCACCAGGCCGCCCACGCCGATCAGCACCAGCGGGTAGATCGAGGCGTTGACCACGCGCTTGCGCACCGCCTCGATCTGGTTGGCGTAGGCGACGTAGCGCGCGAGCGCCGGCGCGAGATCGCTGGTGCGCTCGGCGGCGCGCACGGTCGCCACGTAGAGCGGGCCGAAAGCCTGCGGATGCTGCTCGAGCGCCGCCGACAGCGGCCGGCCCTGGCGCAGGGTGGCGGCCACGTCGTCGAGAACGTCGCGCCAGGCTTCGCTGCGCTCCTTCTGCGCCAGCGTCTCGATCGCCTCGAGCAGCGGCAGGCCGGCCTGCACGAGCGCGCGCAGCTCCTGGCTGAACAGCGCCACCGGAAAGCGCGCGTCGGCGCGCCAGGCGAGGCCGAAGGCGCGCTTGGCGCGCACGCTGAGCACGGCATAGCCGCGGCCCTCGAGCGCGTGCACCGCGCTCGCCTCGTCGGTCGCCTGGTGCACGAGCGACTCGACCTGGCCGTCCGGAGCGATCGCCTTCAGCTCGAAGCGCATGTGGTGCCTAGCGGTTGGCGATGTCGGCCGCTTCGCCCGTGCCGCCCGGCTGGCCGTCCTTGCCGTAGGACACGAGATCGTAGTCGATGCCTTTCTCGCCAGGCACCCGGTAGAGGTACGGCTTGCCCCAGGGGTCGAGCGGCACGTCCTTGCGCAGATAGGGGCCGTTCCACTTCGCCTCGTCGTCGGGCCGGTCGACGAGCGCCTTGAGCCCGAGCTCGCTGCTCGGGTAGCGCCCGGTGTCGAGACGGTACTGGTCGAGCGCCTTGCCGAGCGCGTCGATCTGGGCTTTCGCGGTGGTGGTCTTCGACTTGCCGATCTGGCCGAAGTAGCGCGGCGCGACGAAGCCGGCGAGCAGGCCGATGATCACCATGACGACCAGCAGCTCGAGCAGCGTGAAGCCGGCCGATACCCGTCTACGATTCATGGTCGTTCCTTCGAGGGCCGTTGCCTCCTGACCCATCGGGACAATCCTAGGACTTTTCGCCGCTCGCGTGAAGCTCCAAGTGGCCCGGATTCCACTCCGGGCGCGTAGCCGTTGCACGACGCGCGTAGCGCAAGGAGGACAAGAAAGCCGCCGCCCGCGGGCGGCGGCTTGGCGGGCGGGCGCCGGTCAATCGTCGCGGTCGTGACGACCGCGATTTCCCCGGCGAATCTGGCCGCGGATCTCGCCCGACGGGACGGCGCTGGTGTGGACGTTCGCGTACGCCGCGCCGGCGCGGATGGCGGCGATGAGCTCCGCGATCTCGCCGGGCGCGAGCAGCTGCCCCGCCGGGCCGACCACTTCGGAAGAGCGGATCGTGCCGCTGACCGTCACGCCGGTGGCGGTCGACGGCGGGCAGGTCGGGGCGACCACCGTCTGTGTTGTCCTGCACAAGAACGCCGAAACGCCTCCTAGCGTGTGCTTTTGCCCCAGATGGATGTGGGCCTGCTGCACGTCGCCCTCCAGGCCCCTGTAACTCAGCTCGTAGTCGATGAATTGTCCGTCGCGGCTGATCTCGGCGCGGAACGATCCGCTGGCGGCCGTCGATATCGACGGCACCTCGTTGTAGCCGACAAGGATGGCGCTCACTTTCTCGTCCGCGGCGGCCGGCATCGCGGCGAAGGCGAGCAGGGTTGTGACAAAGAGCGGTAACGATTTCGTCATGAGTGGCTCCTTCGCGAGGTTTGCGGGGGCAAGACCCCCGTGAAGCGAACCACCCTGCGTCCCGGTCTATTCCGCCTCCGCCGTCCGCTGCCGAGGCTAGACTAGGGGTGGGTGAATGGCCCTGGAGGCAACATGGAAAGGCTGAACCTCAACCTGCTGCCCATCGCCCTGGCGCTGTACGAGGAGCGCAGCGTCAGCGGTGCCGCCAAGGTGATCGGCATGAGCCAGCCCGCGGTGAGCATGGCGCTGCGCAAGCTGCGCGCCCACTTCAACGATCCGCTCTTCATCCGCGCGCCACGCGGCGTGGAGCCGACGCCGCGCGCGCACGCGCTCGTCAAGGCGTCGCGCCCCCTGGTGGCGCGGCTGCAGGAGGACCTGCTCGTCGAGCAGACCTTCGATGCCGCGCGCAGCACGCGGGCGTTCACCTTCGCGCTCTCCGACGTGGGCGAGATCGTGTTCCTGCCCCGGCTCATCGAGCGCTTGCGCGCGGCGGCGCGCCATTGCCCGATCCGCTCGGTGTCGATGCCGCCGCAGCAGATCGCCCGCGGGCTGGAGAAGGGCGAGATCGATCTCGCGGTGGGGTATTTCCCCGACCTCGTGCAGAACAACTTCTTCCAGCAGCGGCTCTTCACCCATCACTTCGCCTGCCTGATGCGCGCCGCCCACCCCCTGTACGCCAGGCGGCTGTCGGTCAAGGCGTTCCTGGAACTCGAGCACGCCGTGGTGCACGCCGAGGGGCGCAGCCACGAGCTGTTCGAGAAGTTCCTCGAGCACAAGCGCATCCGCCGCAAGATCGCGCTGCACACGCCGCACTTCCTGAGCATTCCGGTCATCGTGTCGGGCTCCGACCTGATGGCGACGGTGCCGCACGCGCTCGCCGTGTACTTCGCGCGCCTTGCGCCGCAGCAATTCGCCGTGGCGATGCCGCCGTTCGACGTCGCGGGCTTCGACGTCAAGCAGCACTGGCACCGCAGGTTCCACCACGACGCGCGCAACCGCTGGCTGCGCCGCCAGGTCGCCGAGCTGTTCAACGACGCGACCGACGAGTGGCGCTAGCGCGCCGCTATTCGAGAATCAAATAAGCATCATCAGCGAGGCGCCGCTTGTTGCTGCGGCGCGTCGCGCGCCAGACTTTCGGGCGGTATCCGATGAATGACAACGAGGAGGAGCCCATGCGTTGCGCATTCCCGACCGCCGGCATCATCAGCGCCGCGTTGCTCGCGCCCGCCGCACTCGCCGATAACAAGCACAAGCCGCCGCCCGAGCCCGTGGGCTGCGTGGAGCTGGCCACCAATCCGGCGAACGGCCTGGCGGGCGCCCCCGGCGTCAAGTCGGCGAGCAGCGCGCTGGTCGCGCTCGGCTCGAGCTCCTACTGCCAGGTGAACATCCTGTACGGCGAGAGCGACGCGCAGAACATCAACATCCGCGTCGGCCTGCCGCTCAATTCCGTCGACGGCGGCACGGGCGGGGTGGAGGGTGCCTGGAACGGCAGGACGCAGGGCATCGGCGGCGGCGGCTGCTCCGGGAGCCTGAACGTGAACGGGCCGGTGAGCGCGGGCTACGTGGGCTCCGGCAACGATACCGGCCATTCGGGCGGCGACTGCACTCCGGGGGTCAACGAGGACGGTACCTACAACCTGCAGTTCATCAACGACTTCATCCGCAACGGGATGAAGCAGCAGATCCTGTTCGCCAAGGCGGTGGCGAAGACCTACTACGCGCAAAAGCCCGCCTACAACTACTGGAACGGCTGCTCCACCGGCGGGCGGCAGGGCTACGTGCTCGCGCAGGAGCTCGGCTCGGAGCTCGACGGCATCCTCGCCAACGCCCCGGCGATCTACTGGACGCGCTTCCAGACCGAGCAGATGTGGGGGCAGATCGTGATGCGGGAGCTGCTCGGCGGACCGATCGCGGGCGCCAAGCTGAGCCAGGCGAGCGCTTCCGCGGTCGCGGCCTGCGACGCGAGCGACGGCGTCGCCGACGGCATCATCGACGACCCGCGCACCTGCGCCTTCAGCGCGCAGGCGAACGTCTGCGGAACGCCGACGGCGCCGGCGAGCAATTGCCTGACTCTGCAGGAGGCGGACGCGATCGACAGGATCTGGGACGGGCCGCGGAACTCCCGCGGCGACAAGATCTGGTTCGGCCTCGACCGCGGCACGAGCCTGGGCGCGCTGAACGGCACCAATCCGTTCTTCCTCGGCGTGATCCAGCTCCAGTGGGACACGCACGACCGCAACTTCGATTGGAAGACCGTGTCCATCGACGGCTACGCGGAAGTCGCGCAGCAGGGCTCGCGCAACATCGCCGACGTCACCGACACCTTCGGCGACTTGGACAAGTTCCGCAAGAGCGGCGGCAAGCTGCTCACGCTGGTCGGCATGAACGACCAGCTCATCATGCCGCGCGGGGTGGTGCACTACTACCGGCAGATGGCGTCGCGCTACGGCAAGCGCGACAAGCCGGACTTCGACCGGCTGCAGGAGTTCTATCGCCTGTTCCGCGTGCCCGGCGCCGGGCATTGCAGCGTGCCGAACGGGTTCCCCGCGCTGGTCGACTGGGTCGAGAACGGCGTGGCCCCGGAGCAGATCATCCAGACGAGCGGCACGCGCACGCGTCCCATGTGCCCGTACCCGCAGAAGGCGATCTACCAGGGCACGGGCAGCACCGACGACGCGGCCAACTTCTTCTGCGGCGGCGACCTGGAGACGCGCGAGGTGGTCTGCAACGACGTGCTGGTGAAGTACAAGCACGAGGTGAAAGGGCCGTTGGATTTCCGCGGCATGGGCGTCAACCGGCGCGAGTGCAAGGCGGGCCACGGTCATCATGACGACGACGATGACTGACGGCGGAAGGCGGCTGCGCCGCTAGACGGCTTCACACGGTCGGGGTCAAGACGAGACGGGCTCGCACGAGCCCGTTTCTCTTTCATGGGGCGTGCGCATTCGCTTTTGCCGCCCGAGCGTTACGTTGGATTCGCCTGACAAGGCGATAAATCAATATTCGAGATACCTTGAAGCGGCGCTTCCAGCCGGGCCAGATGCGTCGCGCTCGCTGCGCTCGCCTGCGCCAGGTCACCGATCCGGCGCTCGGGGTCACGCAGTACGCCTACAACGGCCTGGATGCGCTCACGGGGGTCACCGATCCCCGGGGACTGGCCACCGGCTACACGGTGGATGGCCTGGGGAACCTCACGCTGCAGCAAAGCCCCGACACCGGGAACACGGTGAACACCTACGACGAGGCGGGGAACCTCCTCACGCAGACCGACGCCAAGGGCCAGGTGACGAGCTACGCCTACGACGCGTTGAACCGCGTGACGCTCATCACCTTCCACGACGGCTCGAAGCAGGCCTACGACTACGACCAGGGCGCGAACGGCCTCGGGCGGCTCTCGGTCATCATCGAGACCGACCCGTCCAACCAGACGACGAGCCTGATCGCCTACGCCTACGACCCGCACGGACGCGTCACCTCGGAGACGCGCGTGCTCGGCGGACAGGTCTTCGGCACGGCCTACAGCTACGACGGCGCCGGCCGCATGGACGGCATGACCTACCCCTCGGGCAGGACGGTCGCCTACACCTTCGACGCGCTGGGACGCGTGAGCCAGGTGAGCACCACCAAGCCAGGCGATTCGGCCCAGGTCGTGGTGCAGAACGTGACCTACCACCCCTTCGGCGGGGTCACGGGCTACACCTTCGGCAACGGCCAGAGCTACAGCCGCTCAGTCGATCAGGACGGGCGCATCGCCTCCTATACGCTCGGCGGATCGGCCTTCGCCATCGCGTTCGACGCGGCGAGCCGCATCACCGGCATCACCGAGTCGGGCAATCCGACGAACGCCAACACCTACGGCTACGACGCGCTCGATCGGCTCGTTTCCGCGGTGCTGCCGAGCGCCAACTACGCCTACTCCTACGACGCCGTGGGCAACCGGCTCACGAAGACGGTGGGCGCGGCCACCCACAGCTACGCGTACTCGGGCACGAGCAACCGCATCGCTTCGGTCACGCCGGACTCGGGACCCCCGCGGAGCTTCTCGTTCGACCTGAATGGCTCGACGCTCGGTGACGGGCTGAACACCTATGCCTACGACACGCGCGGGCGCATGGTGCAGGCGGTCTCGAGCGTGGGCGCGACCGCCTACCAGGTGAACGCGCTCGGGCAGCGGGTGAGGAAGACCAACAGCCTCGGGGACACGCTCTTTCACTACGATACGAGAGGAAGGCTGATTGCCGAGACCGACCCCGCCGGGGCGATGAAGCGCGAGCTCATCTATCTGGGCGACATCCCGGTGGGGGTGGTGCAATGAGCCCGGCTCTGACGATCATGCGCAAACTGGCTCTCCGCACGGTTGGAATCGCATGCGTTGCCATATTGGCCCCTGCTCATCACGCTTGGGGTCAAGACGCCACGCCCCCAACGACACCCACCAACATAATCTTCACGTTGGTGAGGACAACGATGGTGGCCTTTCAGTGGAGCGCGTCCACAGACAACGTCGGCGTGGTGGGCTATCGTGTAGAACGATGCCAGGGGCAGGGTTGCGCAAACTTCGCGCTTGTCGGGACTACGACATACAGCGGTTTCGTTAACCAGGCTCTTACAGAAGGGACGAGTTACTCCTACCGCGTGCAGGCATTCGACTCTGCTGGAAATCTGAGCACCTACTCCAACGCTGCGAGCATAAATACGGGGTTCGCGCCAAGCGCGCCAGGAAGTCCAAGCGCATCTGCTGTTACGGGTAGCCGGATAGACTTGACTTGGGGACCCGCCACGGACGATCAGGGCATCTATGCGTACTACGTGGAGCGATGCCAAGGCTCCGGATGTTCCAATTTTGCCTACATTGCTGGCGTTTACAGTGGAGCGAGTTACAGCAACACCGGCTTGACGTCGACCACCACCTATCGCTACCGGGTAAGAGCGTCGGATGCGAACGGGAATTTGGGTCCATATTCCGATGTGGCGACGGCGACGACTCTGACGGCTGATACGACTCCGCCCACCGCGCCAACGCAACTCACGGCCACGGTGCCGAACCTCGGAGGCGGAAGCCGCGTTGACCTTGCTTGGGGAGCTTCGACGGACGAAAGCGGGGTATCCAACTATTTGATAGAGCGCTGCGAAGGCGCGGGCTGCACCACGTTTGTAGAGATCTACTCACTTCCTGGCCATATACTTCAGTACTCCAACGCGTGGCTTTCCCCAGCAACTAGCTACACATACCGCGTTCGAGCAAAGGATTCTGCGGGTAATACTGGCGGCTACTCCAATCTAGCGACCGTCACGACGCAGATTGCCCCAACGGCACCGGAGAATTTCACGGCAACCGCTGTCAACTCGGGACGAATCGACCTAAGTTGGTCTCCCGCGTCTGATGATGGGTCAATAAGTCTGTATTACATCGAGCGATGTCAAGGTATAGGTTGCTCGAACTTTCTTGGGTATGCATTTCCGAATAGCAGCGCAACCAGCTACAGTGATACGGGGGTCCAACCAGAAACAAGTTACTCGTACCGCATAAAGGCCAGAGACGACCAGTTCAATCTGGGGGCTTACTCGAGCGTTGCAAATGCGACGACTCCCACGGTCGACGCGACAGTGCCGACGGTCCCGACCGGTGTTGCGGCGACCGCAGTAAGTGCGAGCCAAATCGACGTGAGCTGGGCTGCTTCGACAGACAATGTTGGAGTCACCGAGTATCGCGTGGAGCGGTGCGAAGGAGCGGGCTGCAACAACTTCGTGCAGGTCGCGACCACGACAGGCACTACGCACACTAGCACCAGCCTCGCGGCGGCGACGAGCTACAGCTACCGCGTGGCAGCGGTGGACGCGGCCGGCAACATGAGCGCTTATTCTGCGGTGGCTACCGCGTCAACCCTGGGAGCACCTCAGGCCCAGTTGTTCTTCATCCACACCGATCACCTGAACACACCGAGGCTCGTTGCCGACGCTACAGGTACGACTGTGTGGCGGTGGGATCAGGCGGAGCCATTCGGCAACAACCCGGCGGATGAGGATCCGGATGCGAACTCGGTCGCGTTCGATCTACCTGTACGACTACCCGGGCAGTACTTCGACAAGGAGACCGCGCTTCACTACAACTACTTCCGGGACTACGACCCAAGTATCGGAATCTACAAGCAGAGCGACTTGATAGGCCTGTACGGTGGTCTGAACACTTACGCCTACGCTGGGGGTGACCCAATCTATGTGAGGGACCCTAGCGGCCTCGTACTGGAGTGCAAAGAAGTCTTTGCTGGCTACACCACTAGGACGGAGCGAGTAAAGGTCAAAGAGGAAGTCAGCGGATGGGTCAGGATATGCAGACCAACGGCACTTGGAGGTGCCCCTGGCATCCCGGATCCGGTCGATCGTTCGCGTCGAGAAGGCGGCAGGGGAGGCTTCCCAGGAGACGTTCAGTGGGATGTAGTGTGCCGAAATGAATGGAAGGTCATCCAGCCTGCGGTTTGGGAGATAAGGACCACGATACTTGCACGGTATTACACGAGGTGCGTGGACAATGAAGCGTGCCCACCTAAGTCCTACATTCTGGGCGGCCGATATGAGCCAGTGGATCTGAGCAGGCCGTGAAGTGCCTCGAACCTACCCGACAATCTCGGAGCGGATCATGCGACGTTTGATGCAAGTGATTTTTGCCCTGATTATGTTTTCTATGGGGCCTGTGCTATCGGTTCTTGCCGCTGGCACCGATTGGGCAAAAGGGAACCTGGCTAAGAGCGAAAGACTTCTGTGTCAGCGTAAGGTAGCTGGGGAGCACTTCTTTCTCGCTCTCGCGGGAGACAAAGTGAAAGTGGGTAGTCGATTGGATATGACCGGTTATTCGGAGGCACACGTATACACCATAGCTTGGATCTTCCAGAACGAGAAGGATGACTCCCTAGTTGCAAAGGTCCCTCCCAAAGCGGTCAAGCAGAGGTACACGCAGAGCGCCGATAAAATCTTCGCGGAGAACGTCGAATATCAGACGTTGGCTATTGGCCAGTCGAAGACGGTGCGCGTTGCGATCGAGATTAGGAAGTGTGCGGGACCGGAATGCGGTAAGACAGGAGAGAGCAAGCGAGACAAGAAGTACGACGTCGACATGTGCACTCTCAAGGCGTCGGAGTTCCTACCTCGGTGACAGGATACGAGTAGCCTGAACACACCGCGCCTAGAGCTTCACGCAACTGGAGCAATGGTGTAGCGGTGGGATCAAGCAGAGCCCTTTGGCAATAGCCCGGCAGGTGAGGATCCGGGCAGGAACGCGGTAGCCCTCGACGCCCCGGCAGACCGGGGCGTCCGCTCTCAGGGCATGGATTCAACCACCAGCCCGCCCTCGTGCAGCGATCCGCGCAACCCGCGCACGAAAGGCGAGCCCCACGGCTCGATGCGCCGCAGTCCCGGCACCGGCTCGTCGTCGCGGTAGACGTGGGTGTCGCCGTGCACGAGGACCAGCCTGCCCTTGAACCACGACGCGTGCGTGGCAAGCACGCCGCGCAGCCGCGCGTACGCATCGCGCGTGCCAACGCGCTCGAAGCGCGGGTCGGCGTGCATGAAGACGACGACGGGCCCCGCGCCGCGCGACTCGGCGATGGACAGGCTCTCGTCGAGCCACTCGAGGGTCGCCGCCATGCGCGCGTCGGCGAGATCGGGCTTGCCGCCGCCGGGGACGTTGAGGCCGATGAAGGTCATGCCACCAGCGTGCCAGCGCGCGTTCTCGCAGTGGCCGCGCTGGCGCTCGAGGAGCAGGCGCGGCGCCTCGGTGCAGAAGTGCTGGCGCCAGGCGGCGAGGCGCGCCTGCGCGTCCAGGCCGTGCCGCGCGCAATCGGCCCACTCGTTGTCCCCGGGCAGCAGGATGAAGGGAGCGCTGAGCTGCCGGAACTGGAGCCGGCGCGCGTCGAGCCAGGCGTCGCTGCACGCCTGCGACTTCGCGCTCGTGCCGATGTCGCCCACGTGCACGACGAAGGCGAGGCCGTGCTCGTTCATGCGAGCGATGAGCGCGTCGAGCGAGCGCGCCTCGGACTCCGAGTAGGGCGTGTCGCCGAGCACGCCGAAGGCGAAGTGCCCCGCGGGCAGCGGCGCGAGCGGCGCGCAGCCCGCGAGCAGCGCGAGCAGGGCGAGCCTAAATGCCGTAGGCCTTCCTGAGCAGCGTGAGCGGGTGCGCCTTCTCGGCCTGGCCGGCGGACTCGGCCATGCCCTGCAGGATGTGCCGGGCCGCGATCGGGCAGTCCGAGCTCACGTAGTCGGGCGCCGGCTCGGCCATCTGCCGGAACACCGGGCGGCCGATCTTCATCGAGTTGTCGAAGTACTCGCGCTTCACGCCCCAGGTGCCGTCGTGGCCCGCGCAGCGCTCGATGGTGGTCACCTTGGTGCCGGGGATCATCTCCAGCGCCTCGCGCGTCTTCTGCCCCATGTTCTGCACGCGCGAGTGGCAGGGGATGTGGTACGAGACCTTGCCGAGCCCGTGCTTGAAGTCGGTCTTCAGCAGCCCGTCCTTGGCGCGCTGCACGAAGTACTCGAACGGATCGAACATCGCCTCCTGCACCGCCTTGACGTCGGCGTCCCCCGGGAACATGAGGGGCAGTTCCTGCTTGAACATCAGCGTGCAGGAGGGCACGGGCGTCAGGATCGCGTAGCCCTCGCGCGCCAGGCGTGCCAGGGGAGGAATATTCGTTTCCTTGAGCTTCGCCACCGCCTCGAGGTCGCCTAGCTCGAGCTTGGGCATGCCGCAGCAGGCCTCCTTTTCGGCGAGCACGTAGGGAATCTCGTTATGTTCGAGCAGCGCGAGCAGGTCGTGCCCCATGCCGGGCTCGTTGTAGTTCACGTAGCAGGTGGAGTACACCGCGACCTTGCCCGG
>DATFEI010000299.1:0-12327 GCA_035251315.1 Burkholderiales bacterium
CTACCGGCACATCACCGCGCCCGAATGCCGGCAGTACCTGCTGCGCCAGGCGTTCGAGGAGGCGATCCACACCCACGCCTACCAGTACATCGTCGAAAGCCTGGACCTGGACGAGGCCGAGATCTTCAACGCCTACCACGAAATCCCCTCGATCCGGGAGAAGGACGAGTTTCTGATCCCCTTCATCGACACCCTCACCGACCCGGGCTTTACCACCGGCACGCCCGAGAACGACCAGAATCTCCTGAAGAGTCTGATCGTCTTCTCCTGCCTGATGGAGGGACTGTTCTTCTACGTCGGCTTCGCGCAGATTCTTTCGCTCGGCCGGCAGAACAAGATGACCGGGGCTGCGGAGCAGTACATGTACATCCTGCGCGACGAGTCGATGCACTGCAATTTCGGCATCGATCTTGTCAACCAGATCAAGCTCGAGAACCCGCACCTGTGGAGCCCGACTTTCCGCGAGGAGCTGCAGGCCCTGTTCCGCCGCGCTGTCGAGCTCGAGTACCGCTACGCCGAGGACACCATGCCGCGCGGCGTACTGGGGCTGAACGCGCCCATGTTCAAGGAGTACCTGCGCTTCATCGCCAACCGGCGCTGCCAGCAGATCGGCCTGGATGCGCTCTATCCCGGGGCCGCGAACCCGTTCCCTTGGATGAGCGAGATGATCGACCTGAAGAAGGAACGCAACTTCTTCGAGACCCGGGTGATCGAGTACCAGACCGGGGGAGCGCTTAGCTGGGATTGACCATTCAAGGCTAGAGGGGGAGCAACATGCTTGAGGAGCTGGACACGATGCGAATCACTGCCTGCAAGGCGGAAGAAGACTATAAGCTGTGGCTGCGTTTCGAGGACGGCCTGGAAGGCCGGGTGTTTCTCGGCAACCTCCTCGAGATCGGCGCCTTCCAGCTGTGGCGCGACGTGCGCGAGTTCGAGAAGGTGAGTGTCGACCCCGAGACGGCGACGGTGACGTGGGAGGGAGGCATTCGCCTCGACGCGGATATTCTTTATCATGACGTGAAGGCGAATCAGATTCAGCGCGCCGGCGGCGACGAGCCGCAGGTGGTTGAATAGTCCGGGCTTGCCCGGGCTCGTTTGTTCAACAACCTTCAAGGAGATTGAGAATGGCGAAGAAAAAAGCGAAAAAAGGCGGCAAGAAGAAGAAGAAGAAAGCATCAAGAAAGAAAAAGAAGTCGTTGAGACTAGCGGGTAAGAAAAAGGCGGCAGGGAAAAAGAAATCCGCCAAGAAGAAGAAAAAGGCGGGGAAGAAGAAAAAGGCGACAGAAGCCGCCCCACCGGCCAGCTTCGCGGACACGGCGGCTTCAGAGACGCCGTCCACCGCTGCGATCTCCGGCGCGAGACCCGCGCTGAATCCAGCGGCCGCGTGGCCGTTTCCCACCGGCTCCCGGCCGTAACCGGAGAGGCGCGGGAACGTGGCGGAGGCGCAAGCCTCCGCCGGCCCGAAGCTCAGCGGACCGGCTTGGTCATTCGGCCCAAGAACGGAGACTTGGGCCGGTCCGCGAGGCTTCCTGAGAGCCCCCGAATCCCCTGATGGTCGGGGCTCCAGGGTCAGGTTCATCTTACCGGGCGTTTTCCACACTACCAACATGAAAAATGTTGTAGAAACCACGGTTATGACATGGTTTTTTTGGCCCTGTCGAAAGCACTTGAAGTGCTTGACTCGTAAAGAGAAACACTAATATCATCACGCTTCGCTGCAATGCAACAACCAGACTTCCGGTGCAGGCCCGGGAAGGGCACACTTCACGACCGCAAGACGGGAGGTACAGATGAAGGCACGAAGCATGACGCAGCACGCTTCAGCCGCGCTGAACGCGCTCAAGGAGCTGCTTGCTCTGGTCGGGGTGGCGGCGATCCTCGCTTTTCTGCTCTTCCCCCATCGCCCACATGTGGAAAGAGCCCTGCCTTCGGTAGTGATCGATCAGCTCATCGAGGCACCCGGGCGGACGGACGCTCGGGTCCAGGTCAGTGTGGTCGAGGTGGTCCTCAACCGCGAGCAGCAGGCGGTGGCCGAATTCATCGCCAAGCGTTACCGAGTGGCCGAAGACGCGGCCGGTGAGTTCGTGGCGCTCGCCTACCGCGCCGGCGCCCAGTTCTCGCTCGACCCGCTGCTGATCCTGGCCGTCATGGCGATCGAGTCGAGCTATAACCCGATCGCGCAAAGCGTCATGGGCGCGCGCGGCCTGATGCAAGTCATCCCGAAGTACCACCCGGAAAAGCTCGAGCCGCACGGCGGCGAGCAGGCGCTGCTCGAGCCGACGGTGAACATCCTGGTCGGCGCCCAGATCCTGCGGGAATACCAGCGCCGCCTGGGCGACACCGAGGCCGCCCTGCAGATGTACGCCGGCGCGTTTGACGAGCCGACTTCTCAGTACGCCAGCAAGGTCTTCGCCGAAAAGGCGCGCCTCGAAGCGCTGCGGCTCAAGGCTCGCAAAAGCGGGCAATCCGCCTAGTGGCCTCCTCGAGATCGTCCATGCTTCGCGTGTAGGCGAAGCGCACGAATCGGTCGGTGCCGTTGGCGCCGAAATCCACGCCCGGCGTCGCGGCGACCGCTTCGTTTTCGAGCAGCTCTTTGGCGAAGCGCCGCGCGTCGCCGCCGCAGTCGGCGTACACGTAGAAAGCACCGCGCGGCTCGGCCGGGATCGAAAGTCCCGCCTTCCTCAACTGCGGCACCAGGAAATCGCGTCTGCGGGCGAATTCGTTTCTGCGCTGCTCCAGAATCGAAAGGCTTTCGGAAGAAAAAGCTGAAGCAGCCGCATGCTGCGCGGCGGCCGGCGCGCTGATGAAGAGATGCTGCGCGAGCTTCTCGAACCCGCGCAGCGCCGCGGCCGGCAGCACCACCCATCCGAGGCGCCAGCCGGTCATGCAGAAGTACTTCGAAAAGCTGTTGATCAGTACCACGTCGCCGGGCAGGCCGAACGCGGTCCATGGCTCGATGCCGTACACCAGGCCCTGGTAGATCTCGTCGACCAGCAGAACGCCGCCACGTTCGGCGATGAACGCCGCGATTTTGCGAAGCTCTTCTTTTGAGATCAGCGTTCCGGTGGGATTCGAAGGCGAGCCGAGGAGGAGCCCCTTGGTCCGGGGACCCCAGGCGGCGCGCACCATGTCGAGGGTGGGCTGGAAATCGCTCTGCGCTGCGACCGGCAGGGTGCTCGCCGTGCCTTCGAACGCGCGCACAAAGTGGCGGTAGCCGGGGTAGCCCGGATCGGGCACCAGGATCTCATCGCCGGCATCCACGTAGAGCGCGGTCACCGTGAGTAGCGCGCCCGAGGCACCGGCGGTAATGGCGATTCTTTCGGGCGGGACCTGCGCGCCGAAGCGCGCCGCGTAATGCCCGGAGATCGCTTCCCTCAGCGACGCAAGCCCGAGCGTGGCGGTGTAACCGGTGCGACCGTCGCGCAGCGCGCGGATCCCGGCCTCGACGACCGGTGCGGGCGCGGTGAAATCCGGCTCGCCGATCTCCATGTGTACTACGCGGCGGCCGGCGCGCTCGAGCGCTTGCGCGCGCGAGAGCACGTCCATCACCTCGAAGGGTTCGATCTCGGCAACGCGGCGCGCCGTTAGAATGGAATTGATGCCGCGCATTATACGGATCGTGCTCGCGCCGAGAGACGAGTGGGCACGCATCGCCGCAGACCGCTTGCACGGCGCGCTCGTGCACGCTTTCGGATTGAGCCTGATACCCGCGGCTGCTTCCTTCATCATGGCACGACGCTACGGGTTGCCGCTGCCTCAGCTCGCCGCCGCGGCGACCTACATCGCTAGCGTCGCCGGCATCTTCGTTGTGGCGTGCGCGTTCTGGCTGCTCGCCCGCCTGGCTGCCGCGGCGGCCGCGCCGCGGCGCTGCGTGCAGGTCGCGGCGTACGGCGCGACGCCTCTGCTCGTCGCCTCGGTGCTGCTCGTCTCGCCGGTGCTCATGATCGCCTGCATGGTGTCGCTGCTGCACGTGTTCTATCTCTACTACCTCGGCGTGCAGCAGCTGCTCGGCATCCCAGGCGACGAGGCGGCCCAGTTCGTCGCCATCGCGCTCGTCATCGCGACCGCCGCCTCCACGCTCGGCGGCGGAGCGGTCGGTGCGCTCGGCTTGCTATAGAATCGCCGCGTGGACGAGCAGCTGCGGCGCAACGCACTCGAGTACCACCGGCGTCACCCGCCGGGCAAGATCTCGGTAGCGCCGACCAAGCAGCTCACCAACCAGCGCGACCTCGCGCTCGCGTACTCCCCCGGCGTCGCCGCGGCGTGCGACGAGATCAAGCGCGACGCCGCGCAGGCGGTTCACTACACCGCACGCGCCAACCTGATTGCGGTGGTCACCAATGGCACTGCGGTGCTCGGCCTCGGCGCGATCGGCCCGCTGGCCGCCAAGCCGGTGATGGAAGGCAAGTCGGTGCTGTTCAAGAAGTTCGCCGGCATCGACTGCTTCGATATCGAGCTCGACGAGCGCGATCCGCAGAAGCTAGTGGACATCATCGCCGCGCTCGAGCCGACGTTCGGCGCGATCAACCTCGAAGACATCAAAGCGCCCGAATGCTTCGTCGTCGAGCGCGCTTTGCGCAAGCGCATGAAGATCCCGGTGTTTCACGACGACCAGCACGGCACCGCCATTACCGTAGCAGCCGCAATCGTGAATGGTTTGCGGGTCGTTAAAAAAGACATCCAAACCGTGAAGCTGGTGGCCTCTGGGGCCGGGGCGGCTGCGCTCGCCTGCCTCGATCTCCTCGTGCGCATGGGGCTGCCGCTCGCGAACATCATCGTCACCGACGTCAAGGGCGTTGTGTACAAGGGCCGGCGCGAGGAGATGGATCCCGACAAGGATCGCTACGCCCGGGAGACCCGCGCCCGCACGCTCGACGAGGTCATCGCCGGCGCCGATGTGTTCCTCGGGCTGTCCGCGGGCGGCGTGCTGAAGCCCGCCATGGTGAAGAAGATGGCCGAGCGGCCGCTGATTCTCGCGCTTGCCAATCCGGACCCCGAGATCGACCCGCTGGCTGCGAAGGAGGCGAGGCCGGACTGTGTTATCGCCACCGGGCGCTCGGATTTCCCCAACCAGGTGAACAACGTTCTCTGCTTCCCGTTCATCTTCCGCGGCGCGCTCGACGTCGGCGCCACCACGATCAACACCGAGATGGAGCTCGCCGCGGTCAAGGCGATCGCCGAGCTCGCGCAGGCTGAGACTTCCGAGCAGGTCGCGCTCGCCTACGGCATCGAGACCATCAGTTTCGGCCCGGACTACATCATCCCCAAGCCGTTCGACCCGCGGCTCATCGCCCGCGTCGCGCCGGCAGTGGCGCAGGCGGCGATGGAGTCGGGCGTGGCGGCGCGCCCCCTGGAAAGCCTTGACGCGTACTGTGAGTCGCTCAGCCGCTTCGTCTATCACTCGGGCGTGATCATGCAGCCGCTCTTCACGGCGGCGAAAAAGCAGCCGCGCCGGGTGGTGTACGCCGAAGGCGAGGACGAGCGAGTGCTCCGAGCCACGCAGATCGTGGTCGACGAGGGGCTCGCGCGGCCCACCCTTGTCGGCCGGCCGCAGGTCATCGAGCAGCGCCTCGAACGGCTCGGCCTGCGCGTGCGCCCTGGAACTGAATTCCAGCTCGTCAACCCGGAGTCCGATCCGCGCTACCGCGAGTACTGGACCACCTATCAGCAGCTGAGCGAGAGAAGAGGCGTCACTCCAGGCTACGCGCGCCTCGAGATGCGGCGGAACAACACGCTGATCGGGGCGATGCTCATGCATAAGGGCGAGGCGGACGGAATGCTGTGCGGCACCTTCGGCATGCACGCCGAGCACCTGCGCTACATCGACCAGGTGATCGGGCTGCGCGCCGGCGTGCGGCGCTACGCGGCCATGAACGCGCTCATGCTGCCCGAGACCAACGTATTCATATGCGACACCTACGTGGCCGAGGATCCTGACGCCGAGCATATTTCGGAGATGACCCTGCTCGCGGCCGAGGAGGTGAGACGCTTCGGTATCACGCCGAAGGTGGCGCTGCTGTCGGCCTCGAATTTCGGCTCGGCGCAGATCGCGTCCTCGCGCAAGATGCAGCGCGCGCTCGAGCTGATCCGCGGGCTCGCTCCAGAGCTCGAGATCGACGGTGAGATGCATGGCGACGCGGCGCTGTCCGAGGAAATCCGCCTGCGCGTGTTCCCGCGCACGCGGTTGCGCGGCGAGGCCAACCTGCTCGTGATGCCCAACCTGGATGCTGCCAACATCGCCTTCAACCTGCTCAAGACCGCCGCCGGCGGCGGCGTCACCGTGGGCCCGATGCTGCTTGGCACGGCGCGCCCGGTGCACATCCTGACGCCGTCGGCCAGCGTGCGCCGCATCGTCAATATGACGGCGCTGGTGGTCGCGGACGTGAACGCGCCGCGCGGGCAGGAGCAGAACCTCTTCTAGCAGTCCTGCCGCTTGGACAGCGCCGCGAATGTCGCTCCGTTTCCCGCCGAGCGGGTGCGTGCGCGCGCGGGCCTGGTGCTCACCGGCGGCGGGGCGCGAGCGGCCTACCAGGTCGGCGTGGTGAAGGCGGTGCGCGACATCCTCGGCAACCCGACCCGCAACCCCTTTCCGATCCTGTGCGGTACCTCGGCCGGGGCGATCAACGTCGCCACGCTCGCGGTGTTCGCCGACAACTTCTCGCGCGGCGTCGGCAACCTGCTCGAAGTCTGGGAGCGCATGCGTTGCGAGCACATCTACCGCACCGACGCATGGAACATCATGCGTGCCGGGGCGCGCTGGCTTGCGGCCATGATGCTGCTCTCGCGCCACAACCCGATATCGCTGCTCGACAACGCGCCGCTGCGCTCGATGCTGGAAAAGACCCTCAACTTCGACCGCATCCAGGGCCACATCGACTCGGGCGCGCTGTACGCGGTATGCGTGACCGCGTCGGGCTACACCTCGGGCCAGAGCGTCTCCTTTTTCCAGGCCCCGAGCGGCCTCCGGGGCTGGGAGCGCAAACAGCGCATCGGCGCCGCGGTCAGCATCAAGCTCGACTACCTGCTCGCGTCGGCCGCGCTGCCTTTCATCTTTCCGGCGGTCAAGGTGCACCGCGAATACTTCGGCGACGGCTCGATGCGCCAGATCGCGCCGGTCAGCCCGGCGCTGCACCTCGGCGCCGACAGGGTGCTGATCGTGGGCACCGGCCGGCAGACGATAGATGAGGCCCGCGCGCGATCCAATACCTACCCATCGCTCGCCCAGGTCGCCGGCCATGCGCTCAACAGCATCTTCCTCGACACGCTCATGGTCGACATCGAGCGCCTGGAGCGCATCAACCGCACGGTCAAGTTGATCCCGCCCGAGCGCCTCGCCGAGTCGAACATCCAGCTGCGCGCCGTCAAGGTGCTTTTCATCACCCCCTCGCAGCCGCTGGAGCGCATCGCCTCGCGCTTCATCCACGAGCTGCCGCGGACCGTGCGCTTCGTGCTGCGGCCCACCGGCGCCCTCAACCGCGCGGGCTCGAATCTCGCGAGCTACCTCCTGTTCGAGGAGCCGTTCTGCCGCGCGCTGATCGACCTTGGCTACCGCGACACCTTTGCCCGCGAAACCGAAGTGCGCGAATTCTTTGGACTAGAAGAGAGCCGCGCCCATGCCTGAAGAGAGCCCGCCGCAGGACCCGTTCGAAATGTTCCGCCGCCTGTGGGGGCCGCTCGGCGTTCCCATCCCGGGCATGGCGGTGCCGACCTTCGACCCGCGCGAGGTCGAAAAGCGAATCTCCGAGCTGCGCTCGGTCGAGGCCTGGCTCACCATGAACCTCAACATGCTGAAGTTCTCGATCCAGGGCCTCGAGCTGCAGCGCGCCGCGCTGCAGGCGATGAAGGACATCTCTCAGCCGAAGGAAGAGCCGAAGCCCGGGGAATGAGCGCCTTCGCCTACGGCCATGCGGCCGGGCCTACGTGGCACAGTGCGTGACTGCGTGCACCGAGCGCCTGGGCGCGCGTTTGGGCGACGTGTCGCTGGTAGGATTCTCCTGCAAACGGCGAGATCTCGCGCGACCGGTTGTACGGCTACACCGGCGTGCTAACCCTATTCGAATAGAGGAGACGAAAATGGCGAAGGCGGTTCGGTATCACAAGCAAGGCGGGCCCGAGGTGCTGCAGTTGGACGAGGTTCCGGTTGGCGACCCGGGTCCCGGCCAGGCGCGCGTGCGCCACAAGGCGATCGGCGTAAATTTCGTCGACACCTATCAGCGCTCCGGGCTCTATCCGATGCAGGTGCCCGCGACCGCGGGCAACGAGGGCGCTGGCGTGGTAGAGGCGGTCGGCCCAGGGGTGACCACGGTAAAGCCGGGCGACCGCGTCACATACACAGGCCTGCCAGGCTCGTACTGCGATGTGCGCCTGGTGGCCGCCGAGCGGCTTGTCAAGCTGCCTGAAGATGTGAGTGAGGAGACGGCCGCGTCCATGACCCTGAAAGGCATGACGGTCCAATACCTCATCCACCGCACCTACGGCGTCAAGCCCGGCGACATGGTGCTCTGGCATGCGGCGGCGGGCGGCGTTGGCCTGATCGCCGGTCAGTGGCTGAAGGCGATCGGGGCAGTCAGCATCGGCACCGTGGGCTCGGAAGAAAAGGCCGCGCTCGCCAAGGCCCACGGCTGGCAGCACGTGATCAACTACAGCAAGGAAAACTTCGTCGAGAAGGTGAAGGCGCTTACCGGCGGCAAGGGCGTGCCGGTGGTCTACGACTCGGTTGGCAAGACAACCTGGGACGGATCGCTCGACTGCCTAAGGCCGCGCGGCCTGATGGTGTCGTTCGGCAACGCCTCCGGACCGGTGCCGCCGGTGAACCTCGCGATCCTCTCGACGAAGGGCTCGCTCTATGTCACCCGGCCGACGCTCGCGACGTACATCGCCTCAAGAGCGGAGCTCGAGGAAACGGCGAGCTCGCTCTTCAACGTGGTCAAGTCCGGCAAAGTGAAGATCGAGACCACGAAGCGCTACAAGCTCGCCGACGCGGCGCAGGCGCACCGCGACCTCGAGGGGCGGCAGACGACCGGGTCGGTCGTCCTGGTGCCCTAGATACCGAGAATCTTCTTGGCCTTGGCCAGGGCGGCTTCAGACTCGGAGTGCTTGCCGGCCTTGTGGAGCTGCTCGCCTTCGGCGCGCAGCTTCTTCACTTCCGCCATCTGCTTGTCGTCCAGCTTGGCTTTCGGTAGTGCGGCGTCGATCGCTTTCATGTCCATCGGGCAGCGGCTGGCGAACGCCAGCGAAGACGCCACGACGAGGGCTGCGAACAGTGCGGTGCGTTTCAGTTGCATGTAGCCTCCTTTCTGGATGGTGAAACAGTTACCTACGGGTCGCTATTCCGGATACGCCGGGCATGCGGCTTGACGTCGCCGAGCTGCGCCGGCGCCTCGCTAGCCGCAGCCCGCCCGAGTTCTCGGTCTACGGCGACGATGGCGCGGGGCGGGAAGGAACGACTGCGGCCGCAGTCCTTATCCCGGTCGTGGCCCACCCCGGCGAGCTTACCGTACTCTTCACGCAGCGCACGCAGCACCTGAAGAACCACTCTGGGCAGGTCAGCTTCCCGGGCGGTCGCGTCGAGCCGGGCGACGCCAGCGTGGAGTTCACCGCGCTGCGCGAGGCGAAGGAGGAGATCGGTCTTGCCGCCGAACGGGTGGAGATCCTCGGGCGCCTGCCGGACTACCACACCCGCACCGGATTTCGCGTCGCGCCGGTCATCGGGCTGGTCGCGCCGCCGCTTGCCTTGGCGCCCGATCCGCGCGAGGTCGAGGCGGTGTTCGAGGTGCCGCTTGCGTTCCTACTCGAAGAGCGTAACCGCGAGCGCCGTACGCGAGAGTTTCAGGGGCTAAGCGTCGGCTTCTACGTGTACGAATACCAGGGCCATGTGATCTGGGGCGCCACGGCCGCGATGCTGGTCAACCTGCATAAAATGCTCCAATGAGCGTCCTTGCCATCATTGCCGCTCTGGTGATCGAGCAGTGGCGGCCGCTTGGCGACAGGCACGGTGTTCAGGCCGCGCTCGCCGCGTGGGCGCTCTGGCTGGAGCGTTCTTTCAACGGCGGCGAGCGCCGGCACGGCGTGACCGCATGGCTGGTCGGGATCCTGCCGCCGGTCGTGCTCGCGCTGGTGCTGCACCTAGTGCTCTCGGCGGCGGGCTGGCCGTTCGCGCTCATTCTCGATATCGCGGTGCTCTATCTGACGCTCGGCTTCAGGCAATTCAGCCACTATTTCACCGACATCCAGGTCGCCGTTAAGGCGGGAGACGTAGACCGCGCGCGCGCGTTGCTCGAAGAGTGGCGCGGCGCCTCGGGGGTCGTGCGCACCCGGGAGGAGGTGGTGCGCCTGTCGATCGAGGAGGCGCTCGTGGCCGCCCACCGGCATGTGTTCGGGGTACTGCTTTGGTACCTGATCTTGCCCGGCCCGAGCGGCGCGATTCTGTACCGCCTGGCCGCCTACCTCGCCGCGCGCTGGCACCATATGGGCGCGTTTGGGGACTTCGCCGGGCAGGCGTTCCACCTGCTCGAATGGCCCGCAGTGCGGCTCACCGCGGCGGCGTTCGCCCTGGTCGGCGACTTCGAGAACACCATTTACTGCTGGCGCACCCAGGCGCGCACCTGGCCCGACCCTGACGCGGGCGTGCTGCTCGCCGCAGGCGCGGGCGCCATGGGCGTGAGGCTCGGTATGCCAGTACAGGAGGTGGATGGCGTGCAGCCGCGGCCAGAGCTCGGCGTCGGCGAGGAAGCGGACGGCCCGTTCCTCGACACGACGGTCGGGATGCTGTGGAGGGCGCTGGTCCTCTGGGTCGCGGTGCTCGCCGGTGCCGCGCTCGTCGCCCACGGCTCGCGCCTCTGGACTTGAGAGCCGCGCTCCTCGCAGCGGGCGGCATTGCGGTTCTCATCGCGCTGGTCATCTCCGGAATCAAGCCGTACGACCGGGCTACCTGGTGGATGGAAGTCGCGCCGGTGCTGATTGCCGCGCCGATCCTTGCCGCGACCTACCGTCATTTCCCGCTCACCACGCTTCTTTATTGCCTTATCGCCATTCATGCGCTGGTGCTGATACTCGGCGGCGCGTATACCTACGCGCGCGTGCCGCTCGGCTTCTGGCTGCAGGACTGGTTCGGCTTCGAGCGCAATCCCTACGATCGCATCGGCCATTTCATGCAAGGCTTCGTCCCGGCCATCCTCGCGCGCGAGATCCTGCTTCGCACGCACTCCGTAAGGACGAAGAAGATGGCCGCGCTCCTTTCGGTGTGCGTTGCGCTCGCCTTCAGCGCCTTCTACGAGCTGCTCGAATGGTGGGCGGCGCTCGCGCTCGGGCAGGGGGCGCACGAGTTCCTCGGCACTCAGGGCGATCCGTGGGACACGCAGGCCGACATGTTCCTCGCGCTCATCGGCGCGGCGAGCGCGCTCGTGCTGCTATCGCGGATCCACGACCGGCAAGTTCAGGCGCCGCGGTAGGCGCCACAGCGCCAGCATTGCGTGAACTGCGCGCCGAGCGTCTCGCCGCAGGCGCAGATCCAGTCCGCGCCCGTCACCTGCTGGGAGAGGATTTCCAGCGCGCGCCGCTCGTCCGCATCGTCGAGTACCCAAAGCTCGGCCTGGCATTCGGCGGGCGGCAGCTCGCCCATGGCCGAAGAAAGAATGGCATTCCTTACGAGAGTCTCGATGCCCGCGTTCTGCAGAAGGTTGCGCGCGTGATAGACCGCGGTCTGGTTGTACGAGCTGAAGACTCTCTTCAAATTTCGGCGAGCGCGTCGGCCTTGGCCGCGCAGATGAAATCGTTTTCCGACAGCCCGCCGATCGCGTGCGTCCAATACTCGACGCGGCACTTGTTGTAGTGCACGCCGAGGTCGGGATGGTGGTCCTCGCGGTGCGAGATCCACGCGAGCGCGTTCACGAACGCCATTGTCTCGTAGTAGTTCTGGAACGCAAAGGTCTTGGCAAGCCTGCCGTTCTCGATCGCCCAACCTTTCAGATTCTTCAACAGTTCTTTGGCTTCCTGGGGGCTGAAAGGCTTGACCCCGCCCTCGCAGGGCTTGCAGTGCTTTTTCGCCAGGTCGTTCATGCGGTCCTCAGTCTCGCGATGCGCATCGCCGCCGGCGGATGCGAGTCGTAGTAGGCGGAGTGCAGCGGATCCGGCGTCAGCGTCGCCGAGTTGTCGTGGTAGAGCTTGACGAGCGCGCGCACGAGCTCGGCCGCGTCGGCATTGGCGGCGGCGTAGCGGTCGGCCTCGTACTCGTTCTTGCGCGAGAAAAGCGAGAGCAGCGGCTGCACGAAGAACGTGAATTCCGGCACCACCAGCAGGAAGAGCGCGAGCGCGATCGGCAGGGTCGCG
>DATFEI010000142.1:0-9162 GCA_035251315.1 Burkholderiales bacterium
GCGCGTGGCCGTGATGCCGGCTTGAAGCTTGTCGGCGTCGGCCGAGCGCCAGTTCTTGTAGACATTGGCGATTGGGCCCGGGTTGATGTTGCCCGTGGCGGTGATGCAGCCCTTGCCGCCGTTACGCATGTTGTCGAGCAGGAAAACCTCGCTGCCTGCGAACACGTCGAAGCCGCTCTTCGCGAAGCTATCGAGCATCGCCTTGGTGTTCGACCAGTCGCCGGAAGAGTCCTTCACGCCCGCCACGATCCCCGGGTATTTCGAAAGCAATCTTTCAATAAGGTTAAGAGTAATGGGAACCTGTGCTACGGGCGGGATGTGGTAGAGGTAAAGCGATAGCCGCTCGTCGCCGACGCGCTCGATCACCTCGGCGAAGTTGCGGTACAGCCCCTCGTCGGACACGCCCTTGTAGTAGAAGGGCGGGAGCATGAGGACCCCCGCGCAGCCGAGCTCCACCGCGGCGCGCGTCATCTCGATCGAGTCCGAAAGCGCGCAATGCCCCGTTCCGGGCATGAGCGTCGCTGCCGGAATCCCGCCGGCGACCAGGCCCTCGAGCAGCTTTCTCTTCTCGCCGACCGACATCGAATTCGCTTCGCTGTTGGTGCCGAACACCGCGAGTCCCGCGCAGCCGGACTTGAGGAGCCAGCGGCAGTGGCGTACGAATCGCTCGGCGTCGGGGGAATAATCCTTCCTGAAGGGGGTGATAACGGGCGCAGCCACGCCCTCGATTCGCTTCACCTTGTTACCTGGCTTCATGGTGCTCCGTTGAATTTATTGCCGAGCTTCTGGGCATTCCGCTAGAGTGAGCCGCCAATTATGCAGCGACTTTGCCACCTCCTTTGCCTCGTGTCGCTTGCCATGGCGAGCAGCGCCCATGCCGGGGGCGTCGTGGTCGTGAGCTCGGGGAGCGCGTCCGGGATCTGGCTCCTGCTCGGCGCCTGGACCGCCATGCTGCCGCGCCCGGTCCCGGAGGTCTCGGCGCACCATATCCGCGCCGACCAGGCCGCAGCACCCGCCAGGGATTCGTGCACCTGGGTCGCGGGCGTGCGCCATTGCCCGCTGCCGGAGCCTCGCGCGCCCCTGCATCCCCCGCGTGCCGAACCTCGCTAGGGCTGTCAACATCGAGGATCTGCGGGTGCTCGCGAAGCGCCGTCTGCCGCGCGCGATCTTCGATTTTTTCGACGGCGGCGCCGAGGACGAGGTCACGCTGCGCGAGAACCGCGCGGCGTTCGAACGGGTGAAGCTCCTGCCCAAGGTGCTCGTGAACGTCGCGGAAGTGGACACGACGACCCCCATCCTCGGTTCTCTTTCCAAGCTGCCCCTCGCGATCAGCGCTACCGGCGGCATCGGTGCCGGCCGACCGGGCGCTGACGTGATGCTCGCGCGCACGGCGAAGTTGTTTGGCATTCCGTACACGCTCGCCACGCCGGCGACGGCGTCGATCGAGACGATCGCCGAGGTGGGGGGACGACTGTGGTTCCAGCTTTACGTGGTGCGCGACCGCGAATTTCGCGAGAAATTGATTTCGCGAGCAAAAGCGGCCGGTTTCGAAGCGCTGCTGGTGACCGTGGACCTGGCGACCTCGGGCAAGCGCGAGCGCGACCCCCGCAACGGCTTCATCACGCCGTTTAGGCCCAATTGGCGGAACTCCCGGGACCTTTGGCTCAAGCCCGCGTGGCTTTTCGACATCATGCGCCACGGGCTGCCGGGGATGGAGAACTTCCACGGCTACAAGTTCTCTAGCGTGAAGGTCACCGACATCGCGAGCCAGGTCGGGCGCGAGATGGACGCGTCGTTCGATTGGGACGAGCTAAAACGCCTGCGCGAGCTCTGGCCGGGGAAGCTGCTTCTCAAGGGCGTCGAGCGTCCCGACGACGCCGAGCGCGCGGTGGCGGCCGGCTGCGACGGCGTGATCGTTTCAAATCACGGCGGCCGGCAGCTCGACGGCGCTACGCCGACCTTAGACGCATTGCCCGGGATTGCTTCAGCTGTGGGGAGCAAAACGACAGTGCTGCTCGACGGCGGCGTGCGCCGCGGCGTGGACATCGTCAAGGCGCGCGCGCTCGGGGCGCAGGCCGTGCTTACCGGCCGCGCGACGCTGTTCGGCGTGATGGCGGGCGGCGAGCCGGGAGCGCGGCGCGCGCTGGAGATCCTCTCCGACGAGCTGCAGCGCGCGATGAAGCTGTGCGGGGCGCGCTCGATCGCCGAGATCGGGCCGCACCTCCTCTTTGGTTGAAATTACGCACGTAGTCGGGAGCGCTGAACACCCACTCGAGCGCGTCGTAGAACCGCTCGACCGGCCGGTCACGGTACATGTCGTTGCGTACCAGGCGCTCGAGCCCGTCGGGCACGTGAAAAATCATGCCGACGAGCCGGTTTGCTGAAATCTGCACGCGAGTGGCGCGGACCAGGCGCTTTTCCTGATAGTTCCTGAATGCGCCGGCAAAATCTCCATCGGTCTCGTCGGCGCAGAGCCCGAGGCACACCGCGTCCTCCATTGCCATCGCGGCGCCTTGTGCCATGTACTGCAGCATGAAGTGCGCCGCGTCGCCGAGGAGAGTCACGCGCCCACGGCTCCAATTGTTCACCGGCTCGCGGTGCAGCAGCATCCAGCGGCGGAACTCTTTCGGCGTGCGCATGAGCTTGAGCGGCTTTTCGCAGTAGTGCGCGAAGAAGGGGAGCACCTCGTCGGGCTGCGCAAGCTCGTTGTGCCCGCCGCTCGTATGTCTTCCGATGATAGTGGCGACGAGGTTGAAAAGCTTCCAGCCGCGCAGCGGGTAGTGGACGATGTGCGCGTTATGCGCGGCCCAGAGTGTCGCGGCGGCGAAGCGCAAATCTCTTGGCACGTCCTCGATGTTGAGCACCGCGCGGTAGCACATGTGCCCCGTGATGAGCGGCAGCTTGTCGCCGACGATGCTTTCGCGGATCACCGATCTCCCGCCGTCCGCACCCACTAGGGCGGTACCGCGAATTGACTCCCTGTCCGTTCTTACAGTGACTCCTCTTGCGTCATCCTCAAATCCCAGGACGCGCGTGCTGGTCCGCAGCTCGATCAAGTCCGGCAGCGCCTTGCAGCCGTCGAGGAGGGAGCCGTGGATGTCGGCGCGGTGGGTCACCGCGTAGGGGTTGCCGAAGCGCTTCGCGAAGCGCTTGTCGAGAGGGATGTCGACCACCTTCTCACCGCTCACCCCGTCGAACATGAGCAGATGCTCGATGAAGACCGCTTCCTTCTTCACCAGGCCACCGACGCCGAGCGCGTCGAGCGCGTGCCAGGCGTTGGGTGCGATCTGGATGCCGGCGCCGATCTCGCCGAATTGGGAGGCCTGCTCCAGCACCACCGAGCGGAAGCCTTTGCGCGCGAGGGCAAGCGCCGCCGCGAGCCCGCCGATGCCGCCGCCGGCGACGATGACGGCGTCTGCGTTCCGCGCTTTCATTCCAGCATGTTAAGCGCTGCTCGGCCGAGCGGGGAGCGGGGGTCGGCCATCGTTTCGAGGATTTGGAAATGATTCAGGTTCTTCCCTTCAAGGCATTCGCTCAATTTGCCGGAGCTTCTCAATACACTGGCGAATTCCTTCGATTGGCGCAGGAATTCCGCCGACTCCTCTTCCGCCCAACCGACGCTCACCGGGCACTTGATGCTGTCGACATGGCGGATTGGCGAATACTCATGCTCCAGCCGCTCATTCAGGCGCACATAGTCGTTGCGCGCGCTCAGGCGCACGGGTAGCAGGTCGTAGATCCCCGAAACGACCATCGCTTTTCTGACGAAGTTCGTTTTGATCAAGGCGCATGCGGCCAGATGCCCGCCCGAGGAATGACCGCAGAGCGCGATGTCATCGCTCAGGTTCTTCTTTATCCATTCAAGCGCCCGGCAGACCTGCCCCACCATCTCGGCCATGGTCACGCTCGGCAGCAGGGCGAAGTTGAGCGCAATATACGTTGCGCCGGCCTGGACGATGGGCTCGGCAAGGAAACCCTGCTCTCGGCTGGACTGGCGCTTCCACGCGCCGCCGTGGACGAAGACGAACGCTTTGTTGCCCGAGCCGTACACATCGAGCGTTTCGCGCGGCGTCGGTCCGTAGCGCTCCACGCGAGGTTCTCCCAGCCGCTTCCTTACCGCGTCGCTTTTCTCCGCATACCGCTGGATGATCTGGTCGGCGTGCGGGACCCAGACGCGCTGCTCATACTGGTCGTCGAGCGCCTTCTGGTCGTAGCCGAGGAAGACCTTCGTCAAAACAGGATCGCGATGCCGTCGAGCTCGCCTTCGGAGTTCACGAGATCGACGCGCTTGTGCGCGATGCGATAGCTGTCGCCCGCGCGGCGCAGTCTGTGCTCGACCAGCGCGCCGTAGTTTCTTTGCCTCTCGTTTCTGAACTCCACGAGGTTAAGCGTCGAGGCTACCGTGATTTCGGAATCGTTCTCCGAAAGTACCGTCACGTTACCTACCTGGTGCACAGTGCGCGCGAGCGGCTGGCGCGCATGCGCCCGGGGATGCCGGGCCTGCTTGACGCGCAGCTCGAGCAGCGTGCGGTCGTCGTGAATGATCGAGCTTGTCTCGAACGGGTCCGTCTGGTCGCGCTCGAGCGGCAACCAGTAGGTTGCGTCGTCGGTGAACAGATCGAGCCACGCCTCGAGCTGGCCTGTGTCCAGCAGCCTTGCCTCGTGATAGAGGAATTGCTCTACGTTCACTGGGACATGTAACGCAGCCAAGCGGCGAACTGCGCGCGGACGAAGATCTCGCTGGTGCCGGTGGCGCCGCGGGAGGAGCCGTTCGGCTCCTTCAGGTCTCTGCCATAGCCGCGGCCGATGTACGCCCAGTCGACCGCGCCCGAGGAGAAGCCTTTCTGAATGCGCTCATACACCTCGAGGTCGTCGGTCAGCACCCAGGACCCGGTGCCGTTCACCACGTTGGAGAAGGCGATCGTATCGCGGAACATCTGCGGCGGTGCTTTCTTCATTTTGAAGGAGTAGGTGTAGACCACGGAGCGATCGACCGCGATGGGATGGATGATGCGCAGCTGCCGGAACTGGCTCATGAACGAGCAGTTGGGATAGATGATCGTGTTCCAGAGGGTGACGCGCAGGATCCGATCCGCTTTTTGAGGGCCATGCTCGTCGATGAGTTTCGCCCTGTATTGCTCAAAAACGGGGTTACCCATGCCGACGACGAGGCGGCTGTCGTCGTGATAGTCGCCCATGTAGCCGTGGCCGTGCGGCGTAGTCCACATGCCGATCGCTTCCCACACCGCATCGGGCGCGCCGTTCTGGCGCATCTGGCGCACCGCGATGTCGTAGTAGTGCTCCTCGCCCGGCTTTCCCGGCTCGGGCGCATTGCGCGCTACCGCGACCGAGGAGGCGTGCACCCAAGCCGGGTGCGCGCCGTCGAGGTGGTTCTCGAGCATCAGCTTCCAGTTGCCGTTGTAGGCGTGCTTGAATACTCCGCCCGCGACTGCCAGCTCGCCGCCCGGCGCGCGATCGACGAAGTCATCGAACGAGGCCCTGGCCGGCCCCAGGAAGGTTTCGAGGTCATCCCCGTGGCGAGCCAGCGAGGCGAAGATGAATCCCCGGTAGCTTCTCACCCGGGGAACGGCCTTCAGGCCGGCCGGTAGCTTCCCTTTCTCGTATCCACTCTGGAAAGGCACGGCGCGCAGAACGCCCGCCCGATCATAGCTCCAGCCGTGATACGGGCAGACGAAGCGCTCGGCATTCCCGCGGCCCTCGGCACACACCATCGAGCCGCGGTGCACGCACCGGTTGATCAGAACGCCAATCTGGTCTTCTGATTTCCTGATGACAATGACCGGCTCGCGCCCCATGCGGGTGGTGAAGTAATCCCCGACGTTCTTGACCTGGCTCTCGTGCCCGAGCGCGAGCCAGGCGCGGCCGAAGACGCGCTCCATCTCGAGGTCGAAAATCGCCGGATCGGCGTACACCGAGCGGTGCACCCGGTCCGGCTGCACCAGCATCGCGAGACGCTCGGGTCCGAAGGCGCTCATAGCATTGAGTCTACTTCATGATACAAAGCCGTCATGAACCTCAGTGGGGAAACGAAAGCCGGTTCCGTGGTCCTCGGCAGCGGCACGCACCGCTATCGCGTGGTGGAAAACTGGGCCAAGCTCCCTGACGGCTGGGAGTTCAAGGACGTCGCCGCGGTAGCGGTGGACAGCAAGGACCGCGTCTACGTCTTCAACCGCGGCGAGCATCCGATGATCGTCTTCGACCGCGAGGGCAACTTCATCCGCTCGTGGGGCGAGGGCAGCTTTCCGCGCGCGCATGGTCTGCACATCGACACGAACGACGCCCTTTACTGCACCGATGACGGTGGGCACACCGTGCGCAAGTGCACGACGGAAGGGAAGGTGTTACTCGAGTTGGGCGTGCCGGGGAAGCCGGCGCCCTACATGAGCGGCATGCCGTTTCACCGCTGCACGCACACCGCGCTTTCGCCGCGCGGCGACATCTACGTGAGCGACGGCTACGGCAACGCGCGCGTGCACAAGTTTGCCCCAGACGGCAAGCTCCTCAAGTCCTGGGGCGAGCCAGGAACCGACCCCGGCCAGTTCAACATCGTGCACAACATCGTCACCGACTCCGAAGGCTGGGTGTACGTCGCCGACCGCGAAAACCACCGCGTGCAAGTGTTCGACGGCGAAGGAAGATACGAGACGCAGTGGGTCAACATGCACCGCCCCTGCGCCCTGTATTGCTGCCGTGGAAACAAGCCGCAGTTCGTGATCGGCGAGCTCGGGTCATCCATGCCGATCACCCGCCAGCACCCGAACATCGGCCCGCGCCTTTCCTTCGTCGACGCCAAAGGCAGGCTCCTCGCGCGTCTCGGCGGCGAGAGCGGGCCGGGGCTCGAGGCGGGCAAGTTCATCGCGCCGCACGGCCTCGCCCTCGACTCGAGGGGCGACATCTACGTGGGCGAAGTGAGCTACACCGAGTTCCCACGCCTCTTCCCGGACCAGAAGATCCCCTGGCGCATGCGCTCCTTGCAGAAGCTCGAAAAGCTTTAACTGATGCACATTGATGCCATCGAGTCGGCGTACTATCGGCTGCCGCTCGAGGCGATGGGCGACGCGGGCCATGGCGCGATCGACTCCGAGGAGCTCATCACCGTCAAGGCGCGCGCCGGGGGCTTGGAAGGCCACGGCTACGCCTACACCATCGGCCGCGGCGGGCGCGCCGTGCACGCTCTTATCGATCACGACCTCGCGCCGCTGCTCGCCGGCCGCGACGCCTCGGACATCGCGGGACTCTGGGATCTCATGTGGCGGCGGCTGCTTTACGTGGGACGTGGCGGCCTCGCCTCGTTTGCCATCGCGGCGCTCGACATCGCGCTCTGGGACCTGCGCGGCCTGCGTGAGAGCAAGCCCCTCTACGCGCTCTTCGGGGCGAGGGCGCGCGAGATCCCGGCCTACGGGTCTGGGGTGGACTTGCCGAAGAGCCTGGACGAGCTTCTCGGGCAAACCGAGGGGTTCCTGGCGCGCGGGTTGCCGGGGGTCAAAGTGAAAATCGGCAAGCGGGAAGCGCGCGAGGACGAGATGCGCGTAGCCGCGGTGCGCAGGCTCATCGGCGAGCGCATCGATCTCATGGTGGACGCGAACATGGCGTGGAACACCGACGAGGCTCTCGAGCGCGGCCGGCGGCTCGAGCAGTTCGGCCTGTACTGGTATGAGGAGCCGACCATCCCGGAGGACGTAGCGGGCCACGCGCGCCTTGCGCGCGAGCTCGCGGTGCCCATCGCGGTGGGCGAGAGCCTGCACTCGCCGCACGAGTTCCGCCGCTATGTGGACGAGCGCGCCGTGGAGGTCGTACAAATCGACCCAGTGACGAACGGCGGCATTAGCGCCTCGTTACGTGCGCTCGAGATGGCAAACCAGGCGGGTCTCAGGGCGAGCAGCCACTACACCGACGAGCTGAGCGCGCACCTGTTGTGCGCGGCCTCCAACCCGGTGTACCTCGAGAAGCACGCGTTTGCGCTCGACCGCTACCTCGAAGCGCCGCAGGAGGTGGTGAACGGCCGGGTGCGCCCGACGGAGGCGGCGGGGACGGGCATGCGCTTCTCGGAGCGAACCCTCGCGCGTTATCGCGCCTAGTCGTGGCTATGATGCACGGCGATGAAGATTGCGATCGTGGGCGGCGGCATCGGTGGCCTTTCGCTGGCACGCGAGCTCGCGCTGCGCGGAATGAAGTCCACGGTCCTCGAACGCTCGCCGCAGCTCAACCCCGTCGGGGCCGGAATCATCATGAATCCAAACGCCATGCGCGTGCTCGAGAAAAACGGGCTCGCCGATGCGGTGAGGCGCGACTCGTGGCCTTATCTCACGCGTGAGACGCGCGACGCGGCTGGTCGGCTCCTCGCCACGCGCGACTATCGTCCCCTCTACGAGAGCGGCAAGCTGGCGCCGGGAGCGCTCGTGCACCGCGCGCACTTGCTCGATGTCCTTTTCCGCAGCCTGCCACCCGGCACGGTCAACTTTGGGTCGTCCATAAAGAACATTCAATCCGTGCAGGCGGATCTCGTCGTGGGCGCCGACGGCATCCATTCGCAGGTGCGGCGCGACCTCTTCGGCGAGTACAAGCCCCGCTACATGGGCTACCGCTCGCACCGCCTGGTCATGGACAACGTCGGCGGTGTGCGGTGCTTCACCGAGTACCTTGGGCGTGGCCAGCGCATCGGCGTCGTGCCGATCTCGGAGAAGCGCGTCTACGTCTGGACCACTTTCAATTCGAGGAAAGAGAATCCCTCAGGCGCCGACCTGGCGCGCGTGTTTGCCCAATTCACGCACGAGCCGCTGCGGCGCATGTTCGCCGCGCTGCCGCCGGCCCCGTCGATCATTACCACCGAGATCGAGGAGCTCTGGGTGGAGAACTGGCACAACGAGAAAGCGGTCCTCCTGGGCGACGCGGCGCACGCCATGACGCCCAACATCGGCCAGGGCGCCGGCATGGCGATGGAGGATGCCGCAGTGCTCGCCGAGGAGCTGGCGAGCGGCGCCTTTATCGAGCGTGCTCTGGCAAACTATGTCCGGCGGCGCAAGCCGCGCGTTGAGACAGTGGTGCGCATCTCGCGCGACGTCGGCTACGACGGGCAGCGCTCCAACCCCGTGACGTGCTGGCTGCGCAACCGCCGCGTCGCGCGCGATGGCCGCGACGTCG
>DATFEI010000151.1:0-6310 GCA_035251315.1 Burkholderiales bacterium
AGGTCATCGCCGCTGCGCTCCACCTCAGCGAGCATACGCTGCGCAACCACCTAAGCTCGATCTACGGAAAGCTCGGGATCAACAAGCGCGTCGACCTGGTGCTCCACGCCATGGAGCACCACCTTGCGCAGCCTTCCGCTGTTCCAGATCAGGGCAGCGTTATAGCTGCTCAGACCCACATCCTGACGACGAGCACCACAGCAACGACGAGCCATACCAACGGCAGAGTCCACGCAGACAGCCGATAAGTCACCGGCCGGGGACCATCCTGGCCATCATCCTGCAGCACTGGAAATGGATTCGTTTCAGTTCCGATACGGCTCGCCATGTGCGGTCCTCAATGAGCCTTGTTCACGTGCCGAATGATCCTCCGAAGGACGGCATTGAAAGAAAAACTTTTGTGCTAGCGCCACGCCGGGGCGAGAACTTCGCGTTCAATCGCGTGATGAAGTTAACGAACGACCGCATACCTGACCGCATCCGTGACGGCGTCCACGGTCTCAGGAATGGCGAATGCCCTATGCTGGGCAAAGGGGGTAACGCCCATGACCAAACGAATAGCTATCGCCATCACCGTTTCCTTGTGGAGTGCGTTACCCATGATCGCCTCGGCCGGGGACACAGCGAAGACGGCTATAGGTAGCGGTATAGGAGGCGCGGCTGGTGCAGCCGTCGGAGGAGAACTCGGCGGCAAGACAGGCGCCGTCGTTGGCGGCGCGGCAGGCGGAGCCGTCGGTGCCGCCGCAACGACTCGAGGCGACGGCCGGCGAGGCGCCATTGTGGGCGGCGCTGTCGGCGGAGCGGCCGGCGCAGCAGTTGGCCACGAAGCCGGCGGCAAGACCGGTGCCGTGGTAGGGGCCGGTCTGGGCGCCGGGACGGGCGCGGTCATCGGCCGCAAGCTGGATGGAGATGGCAAACCCCAGACCAACAAGCAAGCCACCGGCGCTGTCACCGTGTCGTCCGCGGGCCATTCAGCAGCTGACCAAGGACCCTGCGGCTGGAAGAAAAACAAAAACCATCCTGGCAAAGGGTGGGCAAAAGGACACAGCAAGGCCTGCTGAACATCCGTCTGTTCGACAAACGCCCGGCTCGTCCGGGCGTTTTTGTATCCGAAGGCGCGTTCAGGTTCCTGAATTGCTTGTAAACGGGCCATAGGCTCGCTGTCACGCTTTGTCGCCCTGTATGCCGCGATGTACGCGGCCTACGGGGTGGCTTCGCCTTTCCTGCCCGCGTTCGTGAACGAGCGCGGAGTGCCGCCGGAGCAGCTTGGGCTCGTGCTCGCCGCCGGGACGGCGATCCGTTTGGCTTCAGCTCCGCTCGCAGGGCGCATCGGCGATGTGCTCGGGGCGCTGCGGCTGGTGCTCGTGACCTGCATCGCGCTCGCGGCGGCGGTTACCCTCGGCTACATGCCGGCGCGCGGCTTCTGGCCCTTTCTCGCGCTCACGCTGCTCCACGCGGCATTTCTTGCGCCGATGACCGTGCTCGCCGATGCGCTATCGCTCGCTTCGTCCAAGCGCGAACGCTTCGAGTATGGCTGGGTGCGCGGAACGGGATCGGCCGCGTTTATCGCGGGCCTGCTCGTTTCGGGGCAGCTCGTCGGCGCCTACGGCCTCGCAGCGATCATTTGGTCGCAGGCCCTCTTGCTCACCTTGGCCACGTTCGCTGCCGCGCGTGTGCCCGCGATCGGGCGCGAGCGCTCAGACGCGCCGCCGGTGAGCGCGCTTGCGCCGCTGCGCATCCCTCTTTTCCGCAACATGGTCCTGGTGGCGGCCATGATCCTCGGCAGCCATGCGATGCACGATGCGTTTGCCGTGATTCGCTGGACCGCGGCCGGGATCAGCCCTGGCGTCGCAAGCGTGCTGTGGTCGCTCTCCGTCGCCTCCGAGGTGGTGGTTTTTTTCCTGATCGGCCCGCCGCTCGTCGCGCGGCTTACGCCGCGCGGCGCGATCGTGCTCGCCGCGCTGGCCGGCGTGCTGCGCTGGACGGTGATGGCGCAAACGACCGACGTCTTTGCGCTCGCGCTGGTGCAGCCGCTTCACGGCCTCACCTTCGCGCTGCTCCACCTTGCCTGCATGCGGCTCATTGCGCGCCTCGTGCCGCACGGCGTGGAAGGCACCGCGCAGGCGCTCTACGCCACGGTTGGAATCGGCGTGGCGACGGCCTTGCTCACGTTCGCATCGGGAATGCTTTACGCGAGCCTCGGATCTTCCGGCTTCTGGATCATGGCGGCGCTCTGCGCGGCCGCCTGCGGGCTCGCCCTAAGGCTGCGAGCGTAGGCGGCGCGATCACCATTACCATCTCCCTTTAGGAGGGGGCACCGCTTGGCCTTGGACCGGCCTTTCCATTGCCTGAACGTTGCCGATGCGCTCGAGGCGCTCGGCTCCGACGTGCGCGCCGGCCTCTCGGAGGACGAGGCGCGGCGCAGGCTCGGCGAGCACGGTAGGAATGAGCTCGCCGCTCGCAAGCCCGTGCCGGCCTGGCGCAAGCTCTTCCAGCAATTCGCGGACCCGCTGGTGTTGCTGCTCCTCGTCGCCACCGCGATCTCCGCGGTACTCTGGCTCATCGAGCGCGACGCCGCGCTTCCCTACGAGGCCATCGCGATCCTGGCGGTCGTGCTGCTCAATGCGATCCTCGGCTACGTGCAGGAGGCCCGCGCGGAGCAGGCGGTCGCGGCGCTGAAGCGCATGTCGGCCGCGCACGCAGATGTCATGCGCGGCGGCGCGCGACGCTCGATCTTCGCCGCCGAGGTGGTGCCCGGCGACATCCTGCTCATCGAGGAAGGCGACACCATCGCTGCCGATGCGCGCGTGATCCATTCGGTCGCGCTGCAGACCGCGGAAGCGGCGCTGACCGGCGAAAGCCTGCCGGTCGCCAAGGAGAGCGAAGCGGCGCTCGGCCAGGACGCTGCGCTCGGCGACCGGCGCAACATGGTGTTCAGCGGCACAGCGGCCACCTACGGCCGCGGCCGCGCCGTGGTGACCGCGACCGGCATGCGCACCGAGATGGGTCGTATCGCCGGCATGCTCGGCGAGATGCAGCCGGAGAGTACGCCGCTGCAGAAGGAGCTCGCGCGTGTCGGCCGAGTGCTCGGCATCGTGGTCGTCGCGATCGCGCTCGTCATGATCGCCACGATCCTTGTGCTCGCGGACATCCGCGGCCTTCCGGCGCTCTTCGAAGTGCTGATCCTCGGCGTCGCGCTCGCGGTCGCGGCGGTTCCCGAGGGCTTGCCTGCCGTGGTGACTGCGGTCCTCGCGCTCGGCGTGCAGCGCATGGCGAAGCGCAACGCCATCGTGCGCAAGCTCGCGGCGGTCGAGACGCTCGGCTCGGCGAGCGTCATCGCCTCTGACAAGACCGGCACCCTCACGCGCAACGAGATGACCGTGCGCATGGTCGTTACCGCGAGCGGGCGCACCGAATTCGGTGGCACCGGTTATGCACCCGAAGGCTCGGTCAGCGGGCCGGACGGAGAGGTGCGGCAGGAGCTTTGGCGCGCGCTTGCCGTAGGCGACCGCGCGAATAATGCGGTGTTGCAGGAGCGCGACGGCCGCTGGACGGTGCAGGGCGACCCCACCGAGGGCGCGCTCATCGTCGCCGCGCGCAAGGCCGGGCTCGAGGACGCGGCGCTCGACGCGCGCTTCGAGCGCGTGGGCGAGGTGCCGTTCTCCTCGGACCGCAAGCTGATGAGTACCGTGCACGCGGACGCCGAGCGCGATGGGCGCCTTCGGGTCTTCACCAAGGGCGCGCCCGACGTGCTGCTCGCGCGTTGCACCCACGAGCTGGTCGGGGCTGAAGCAAAAAGCCTGCAAGACGCAAGGAGGAAGGAGATCCTCCGCACCAACGAAGCGCTTGCGGGCGAGGCGCTGCGCACGATCGGGGTCGCGTTTCGCCTGTTGCCGGCGAAGGCGCTCGACGAGGATCCCGACGAGACCGTGGAGCGCGAGCTCGTCTTCGCGGGCCTGATCGGCATGATCGACCCGCCGCGCGCGGAGGCAAAGCAGGCCGTGGCGCGCGCGAAGAGCGCCGGCATCCGGCCGATCCTCATCACCGGCGACCATCCGGTGACCGCGGCGGTGATCGCCGGCGAGCTCGGCATTGCAGCCGAGCGTCGCGCCGCGAGCGGCCCGGAACTCGCGCGCATGTCGGACGAGGAGCTGCGGCGCACCGTGGCCGAAGTGTCGGTGTACGCGCGCGTCAATCCGGAGCACAAGCTGCGCATCGTCAAGGCGCTGCAGGCGAACGGAGCGATCGTGGCGATGACCGGCGACGGGGTAAACGACGCCCCGGCGCTCAAGACCGCGGACATCGGCGTGGCGATGGGCGTCACCGGCACCGATGTGGCCAAAGAAGCGGCCGACATCGTCCTCGCCGACGACAACTTCGCCACCATCGTGGCCGCGGTGGAGGAGGGGCGGGCCGTGTTCTCCAATATCCGCAAGTTCCTGCGCTATCTCCTCTCCTCGAATATCGGCGAAGTGATAACGATGTTCTTCGGCGTGCTCTTCGGCGCCGCCCTCGGCCTCGAAGCCGGCGCGGGCGGGGTCCCGCTGCCGCTCGTCGCGACGCAGATCCTGTGGATCAATCTCGTCACCGACGGCGCGCCGGCGCTTGCGCTCGGCATCGATCCGGCGCATCCCACGGCGATGGAGCGCGGGCCGCGGCCGCGTGGCGAAGGCGTGATCACCGGCCGCATGTGGCTCGGCATTCTGCAGGTGGGCGCGATCATGGCGGCCGGCACGCTCGCCGTGATCGACGCGAGCCTGCCCGGCGGCCTGATCGAAGGCCAGGGCGACATGCGCTATGCCCAGACCATGGCGTTCACCACGCTCGTCTTCTTCTCGCTCTTTACAGTGTTCAACGCACGCTCGGACGAGCGCAGCGCGTTCTCAGGCCTGTTCTCCAACCTCTGGCTGTGGGGGGCGGTGCTGTTCTCGCTCGCGCTCCAGGCGGCGGTGATCTACGTTCCATTTCTCCAACATGCGTTTTCGACCGTGGCCCTGGGCGCGCGCGACTGGCTCGTGTGCGCCGTGGTCGCAAGCTCGGTGCTGTGGGTGCGCGAGCTCAGCAAGCTCGCGCGGCGCAGCGCCCGTTAGGCAGCCTACAAGAGTCTTCGAATTGCTCCAGGCAGCGCTCCTGGTGGGCATTAGCCTTCGCGCCGGTCTTCGAGGCGTCGATGCCTTACGGCCGGGCTGTCGTATATCAGTGACGCGAGTCGCCGCAAAGCAACGATATACACCCCGGCTGACCAGCGGCAGAATTTTGTGGTGGCAAGTAGGAACGCCTTGCTTGGCAGGGGAAACGGCGAGTTCACGGGCTCGCGCTCCTTGCGCATCCTCATTGCAGACGACGACCGCGACAGCGCGCTCACCTTATCGCTGCTACTCCGCCAGGAAGGTCACGACGTGCGAAGCGTCCATTCCGGGCGCGAGGTAATGAAAGCCGTCGGGGACTTCGATCCAGAAGTGGTGTTGCTGGACATCGCCATGCCGCTTCTCAGTGGATGGGAAGTCGCGCGAATGATTCGCGAACAGTTCGGCGGCCGCGTGACGCTGATTGGCATCAGCGGCAAGTACAACCATTCTGCCGACAACATCTTGTCAGAAAGCGTCGGCTTCGATCACTACGTGCTGAAACCATACGACCCTCAAACCCTGATCGCATTGATCGTGCGAAGCACGTCCAATCTGGCAGGGTTCCGACGAGCGCATTGCGGCTAGCGCACGCGGCGCACATAAGCGGCCGGGGGCGGCGGCCGCGTCAGGGTAAATCAACAACTCTCCCAACGGCGCGAAGCCCAGAAGTCTGGAGTCGGTCGAAGACTTGAAAACCGGACGGGTCGAAGTCTGCAGCGTCAGCTACGGCGGTGCCTGGTTGGGCGTCGCGCAGATTTGGATCAATCCCACCGGTAGTAACCTGTTCCATGACTTCCCCTCCGGTTATTAGATTGACTTCGACAGCTCTTGGGAGTCGGACTTACTCCCCTCTGATTTAGCTGAAATGACCAAATCCTAGCTTGGCACGATGATGCCGAACAAAGAGCGCGAGGAGTCCATCCCATCATTGTTGACTGGACGCCCACAACTCGCCTCCTACCATATCTGGCCGCATATACACATTGATAGGCCCGCAGCGTTGACGCTATCAACTAAAGAGAGATTTCCGCTATGGCGAGAGAAATGTCTGACCTTGAGGCTAAGCTCAAGAAGGCCGATCCCAGTGTCCGCGCTTACGTGAACGAGCTTAACGAGCGCAATGTGAAGTTACGCCGCGCCAACCTCAGGCTTGAGGTGGACAAAGCCGAGCGCGACAACCA
>DATFEI010000030.1:0-4530 GCA_035251315.1 Burkholderiales bacterium
CCAGGCCCAGCCGCTGCCGAACTGCCCGACCGCCGCGGCCGCGAACGCTTCGGCGAAGCGGTCATAGTTCCCGAAATCCTTTTCCAGGCGCGCGAGCAGCGCGCCCGAGGGACGTTGGCGCTTCGGGGAAAGCGACTGCCAGTAGAAGTCGTGATTCCACGCCTGCGCGGCATTGTTGAAAAGCTTGCCTCTTGACGCGCGCACCACTTCCTCCCGCGAGGCCGCCTGGATCGGATCCTTTGCAAGAAGCTCGTTCGCGGTGTCGACGTACTTCTTATGGTGCTTGCCGTGGTGAAGCCTGAGCGTCTCGGCCGAGATCACCGGCTCGAGCGCGTCTTCTGCGTACGGTAGCGGCGGCAAGAAGAAATGCGGATGCCTGGCCTTCGCGGCCGCGGAAGTTGCCATGCGGTGGCTCCTACGAGCTGGGTTTGATGCGGACGTCGTTCTTGACCGAGCGCACGCCCTCGACCTTCTTCGCCGCGGCCTCGGCGCGCTGCGCCTGCTCAGGCGAGGACAGGAAGCCGGTGAGCTGGACCACGCCGCGGTAGGTCTCGATGTTGATCGCGGCGGCAGTGCGTGCGCCCACGTCGGTGGCGATCGCGCTTTTCACTTTCGCGGTGAGCGCGGCGTCGTCCGTGAACTCGCCGGTGCTGCGCTTGGTCTCGCTCGAAGCGCAGGCGCTAAGGAGTGCGGCGGCGATCGCCGCCAGAACGGCGTTCAGGATGCTCTGTCTTGTCAGTCTCATGGGGGTCCGCCACCGGCTCGTGGTCGCCGGGCCGCATAGGATCGAACGGCCACTTCGCCGGTTGCGGTTTCTCCTTCTCCTGCGTTGGCACTAGAGGCGCGATTCCCAGTCTCTGACCTGGCGCTCGGCTTCATCCTTGGCAATGCCGTAGCGTTCCTGGATCTTCCCGACGAGCTGGTCGCGGTTGCCTTCGACCTGGTCGAAATCGTCGTCGGTGAGCTTGCCCCACTTCTCCTTGAGCTTTCCGGTCATCTGCTTCCAGTTCCCCTGGATACGATCCCAGTTCATTCGTCTTCTCTCCTATCAAAACAAAAAGGTCACTTCAACAAGGTCACTTCGAGTGCTTCCATTGGTGAAAAGCAAGAGCTATGCCGCAAGCCGCGCGACGGTCGCGAGCAGCGCCACCGGCTCCACCGGCTTCGAGAGCTGCGCGTCGTACCCCGCGACGGGCGCCGCTGCAGCCCCGTCGGTGAGCGCTGCCGCGCGCAGGCAGCCGCCGCGCTCCGCGGGCAGCGAGCGCAGCGTGCGGATGAACGACTCGTTCGACTCGGCAAGGACCACGTCGGGCCGCCACGAATCTAGCGTCGCGAGCGCCTCGTCGGGGCTCGGGGCGGCATGCACATCCGCGCCCGCGACTTCGAGCGTCTTGACGAGCTCGTTGTGACCGACGACGAGCACGCGCACCCCTGAGAGCAGCGGACGCTCGCGCGGTGGCACTCCGGACACCTGCGCGAGCTCGAGCAGCGTGGCGATGATGCGGGTCTGGGTGCGTGCGTTGCGCTCGATCGCCTCGAGCGCGGCGCCACGCGGCATCTGGCCGCGCAGGTGCGCCGCCCAGGTCGCGATGGCGCGCGAGGGCAGGTCGAGCTCCTGCAGCACCGAAACCATGAGCCCGTGGCGCAGCCGGCTGGCCTCCTCGGTCGCGATGCGCAGGCGCCGCTCCCGCTCGAGCGCGCGCGCGAGGCCTTCGCTCTCGCGCTTGTGGCGCTCGATCTCGAAGCACACGGCGCCGAAGCCTACAAAAAGCTCGTCTGCGGAATAACGCGGCGCCGCGCGCTCGAGCACCCAACGGTACTCGCCATCGCGCCGGCGCAGGCGGTACTCGATCTCGAACGGCTCGCGCCGGTCGAACGCCGCTACGCAGGTGTCGAGCCAGCGCGCGAGGTCCTCCGCGTGAAGGCAGCGCGACCAACCCTGCCCCATTGCCTGCTCCATCGTGTAACCCGTGTACTTCCGCCACTCGCGGTTGACGTACTCGCACGACATATCCGGGCGCGCGCGCCAAGTCATGAGTGGAAAAGAGTCGTCGGGCTGCATGTCGTTCGGATGGGGCTAAGACGACGCAGCAGGAGCCGTGCCCGTAGCGGTTTCACTACGAAGGCCGCAGCCGCACGACACGTAGTTCTTACAGACCCCTATCCGAACGTTACATGCGAAGCGCGAAGCGCGCGCGCCCCTTGCTCGGCATGGACTTTGCTGGATCTTCCGTGCTGCAAACTACTTAACGAGGAGCCGTTATGCTGAGTTGGGCGCTGGCGTTTTTCATCATCGCAATCATCGCGGCGGTTTTCGGCTTCACCGGCATCGCTGCCGGAGCGGCCGAGATCGCCAAGATCCTGTTCGTCGTGTTCGTGGTCCTTTTCCTCGTCTCGCTGGTGGCGGGATTGCTGAGAAGGCCTTAGAGACAAAGCCAAAGGAGAGATACGCCTATGAAAGTGAAACTCACCGCTGTCACGCTGGGCCTTGCCTTCGGCCTGGCGAGCGCTGCGCAGGCGCAAACCACGCCGGCGCCGGCCAAGCGAGATTCCGCGCCGCCGCGCGCCGAGCAGTCCGAGCGCAAGGCGAAAGACGCCGCGGAAGAGCGCATTGAGCAGGAGTACAAGGCCGCGCGCGAGAAGTGCAACAGCATGGAAGCCAACGCCAAGGACATCTGCATGGCCGAAGCGAAGGGCAAGCAGAAGGTCGCCAAGGCGGAGCTCGACGCGAAAGACGCGAAGGACCAGGCCAAGGCGCAGCGCAAGGTGCAGGAAGCCAGGGCCGACGCCGCCTACGACGTCGCGAAGGAGAAGTGCGACGACCAGAAGGGCGAAGCCAAGGACGCGTGCGTCAAGCAGGCGCGCGTGGAGCGCGACCGCGCCAAGGGCAAGGCGGAGAAGACTGCCGAAGCACGGCAGGAGAAGCAGCGCGCCGCAACCGGTAGTACTGCGCCCGAGAAGCAGAAGTAACGATCCGGAGCGTTCCTCCTCGCAAGAGGAGGACACGCGACGGAGGGATCACGCCGGCAGCAGCCGATGGCGCGCGGGTTGTGGAAAGGAGCAATCAGCTTCGGGCTGGTTCACGTGCCGGTCGAGCTGCATTCGGCAAAGAAGCGCTCGACCGAGCTCGACATGACCATGCTCGACAAGCGCGATCTCGCCCCGGTCGGCTACAAGCGCGTCAATAAGTCGACGGGCAAGGAAGTGCCGTGGGCGGATGTGGTGAAAGGCTACGAGTACGAGGACGACAAGTACGTCGTGCTCTCCGACGAGGATTTTCGCCGCGCCAATCCGGAGGCGGCGAAGAGCGTCGACATCCAGGCGTTCGTCGAGCTGATCGACATCGCGCCGCGGTATTTCGATACGCCTTACTACCTCGTCCCGGGCAAACGCGGCGAGAAGGCCTATGCGCTGCTCCGCGACACGCTCAAGAAGGCCGGCAAGGCCGGGATCGCAAGCGTGGTGATCCGCACCAGGCAGTACCTGGCGGCGCTGATGGCGCAGGACGACATCCTGGTGCTGAACACGCTTCGCTACCGCGACGAGCTGAAGGACCCCTCCGAGCTGAAGGTGCCGGAAGCCAGGGTTTCGACGAAGGAGCTCGACATGGCGATGCGACTGGTCGAGGACATGGCCGACGAGTGGAAGCCCGAGCGCTACCGTGACACCTTCCGCGACGACCTCTTGAAGCGCATTGACGAGAAAGTGAAGGCCGGCCGGACCGAGGAGATCACCGAACCCGAGAAGGAGCGCAAGGCCGAGAAGGGGGCCGAGGTGATCGACCTGATGGAGCTCTTGAAGAAGAGCATTGAGAAGAAGCCCGCGAAGCGCGCCGCAAGAAAGCGGCGCGCCGCATGAAAGGAAGAGGAAGCGACATGGCGACTTGCGAAGTCTGCGGCAACAGCTACCCCAAGGCGTTCTCGGTGAAGATGCCCGACGGCGCCGCACATACCTTCGACAGCTTCGAGTGCGCGATCGCGAAGCTCGCGCCGACTTGCGCGCACTGCAACTGCCGCGTCATCGGCCATGGCGTCGAGCACGACGGGAAGATCTTCTGCTGCGAGCACTGCGCGCATGCCTAAGCGGCAGATACGCTACGCCGTGGTCGGGCTCGGGCACATCGCCCAGGTGGCGGTGCTGCCCGCGTTCGCCAACGCGCGGCGCAACTCTCGGCTCGCCGCGCTGGTGTCGGCCGACGCTGTCAAGCGGAAGCAACTGTCTCAAAAGTACGGCGTCGAGCGCTCGTTCACCTATGAAGAGTACGAGACCTGCCTGAAGAGCGTGGATGCGGTGTATATCGCCCTGCCCAACCATTTGCACTGCGACTACGCGGTGCGGGCAGCGCGCGCCGGCGTGCACGTGCTCGTCGAAAAGCCCATGGCGCTGACCGAGGAGGAGTGCGAGCGCATGATCCACGCGGCGCGCGAGGCCGGGATCAAGCTGATGGTGGCCTACCGGCTGCACTTCGAGCGCGCCAACCTGGAGGCCGGCGAGATCGCGCGCTCGGGCCGAATGGGCGAGCCGCGCCTG
>DATFEI010000029.1:0-13176 GCA_035251315.1 Burkholderiales bacterium
GCGGCGCCCCTTCGGTGCGTTCTGGCTTGGCTTGGGTCCGCGCTCGGCGTTTCGTCATAGCGTCTCCTTAGATTTCGCCGGCGCTTCCAGGCGTCGGCACGGAGACGTTAGGCGCTTCGCGGCGAAGCTGCCTTGATTACTAAATTCGGTGCGTCAGTACTCGAGCGCCGAGCGGGATGCGCGCGCCGCTGCGCCTCATGCGCGTGCGCGATTGCGACACGTACTTGCGCACTTCGGAGACGGAAAGCCCGCACTCGCGCGCGAGCACGCGCTGCAATTCACCGGGCATGCGGCGGCGGAACGGTTCGCCTTCGGGAGGCCAGTACCAGAACAGGCCCGCGAGGTGTAGCAGCCGAATCCTCGTCAACGCATCGGAGCGGCGTCCGCGGCGAAGGGCGACGCGCTGCGCTTTCGCCCAAAGTTCCGCGCGCCGCCAGCCGGACGGGAGCCGCATCCCACCCCGGCGCCACTCCTCGCACGCGCGAACGATCAGCGCAGGATCAGGATCGAGCCGGAAGGCGAGCGCGAGCTGATTTGCGATCTTGCGCTGCGCGATACCGCGAAGCCGCTGGACCAGTTCGGCCGGGTCGTCGCCGGATCGCCAGGACCAGGGTTCGCGCCAGTTCATAGCTGCCCGAATACCCGCTCGGCGAGGCGCGCCTTGTGCGCGGTGGAGAGATGCGCGTATCTCTTGACCATTGAGAGCTGGCGGTGGCCGAGGGTCTCGGCGATCTCGAGCAGGCTCGCCCCGTGCTGCGCGAGGTAGCTCGCGCATGTGTGCCTCAAGTCGTGGAATCTGAAATCCTGGAGGCGCGCAGCCGCGGCAGCGTCGCGGAAAGCACGCTCGATCCTCATGGCGCGGCCCGGGCGCTTGTCGCTGGCGAAAACGAAGTCATCGGGCCGGTGAGACTTGATGCGTGCGATCTCCTCGAGCACCGGGACGACTAACACCAGCGTGCGCGGCTCGCCGTTCTTCGAGGTCGGGACGCGCGCCGTGCGCCGCTCGAGGTCGATGTCGCACCACTTGAGCGCGAGCAGCTCGCCACGCCTCGCGCCGGTGGTGATCGCCATGAGCACGAGCAGGTAAAGCCGTGACCAGGCCGCGATGCGGCAGACGGCAAGGAGGCGCGCGCGCTCGGCGGCGTCGAGGTAGCGCACGCGGTGATTTCCCGCCGGGTAGCGCTCCACCCCTCTCGTAGGCGAGACAAAGCCGCGGGGCAGCAGGCGCCGGCGCCGCGACCACTTGTAGACGCTGCCGAGCGAGGTAAGAACCCGGTTTGCGGTGGTGCCGGCAATCGTGCCGGGGCGCGTCTTGAAGCGCGGGGCGCCGTTCTGGTCGCGGCCGAGAAACGTTTTCCCACTGCGTTGCATGAGCGCGTCGAGCGCGTCGGCGACGTCGTCGGAGGAGATCGCGGCCGCGGGTCGGTCACCGAGTGAGCGGCGCCAGAAGTCGAGCCGGCCGCCGATAGAGCGGTCGGCGGCGGCGTAGGCGGCCATGAATGCGTCGATCAATTCCGCGAGCGTGTAGGCGCGCGCGGCGCTTGGGACGTTTGCGGCGGTGCTGGAAGTCACCGCTGCCGGGGCGCCCTGCCCCGTGTTGCCGGTCGTCGTTTCCACTCTGTCAGGCTCCGTTTTGTGCATTGCCCTTGCCGGGAGGTCGTCCCGGTGCGAGCCGAAGCCTGAAAGCGCCGCGAAATCTAGGTCTTACGCTCCTACCTGGTGGGTGCTGACGGGATCGAACCGCCGACATCTGCCTTGTAAGGGCAGCGCTCTACCGCTGAGCTAAGCACCCCTCGCGAAAATACGAGGGGCGCTAGTTTATAGCGTCCTTGAGGGCCTTGCCAGCGCGGAATTTCGGCAGGCGCGCGGCTTTGATGTCGAGCGCGGCGCCTGTGCGCGGATTGCGCCCGGTGCGTGCGGCGCGTTTGCCGGCGTAGAAGGTGCCGAAGCCGACCAGCGTGACGGTCTCGTCCTTGCGCAGGCTGGACTTGATGGCTCCCACCAGCGCGTCGATCGCGCGCTCCGCCGCGGACTTGGAAATCTCCGCGGCCTGCGCGATCTGCTCGATGAGGTCGGCTTTGTTAATGGGTTCGCACCGCCTCGGCCTGGTCGTCCGGTTTCGGCGGGATCGGCGCCGATTCCTCGTGCTCGGGCAGCGGATCGGGCTGGCGCTCGAGCGCGATCTCCAACACCTTGTCGATCCACTTCACCGGGACGATCTCGAGCTTGTTCTTGATGTTGTCCGGGATCTCGGTGAGGTCCTTCACATTCTCTTCCGGGATCAGCACTGTCTTGATGCCGCCGCGGTGCGCCGCGAGCAGCTTCTCCTTGAGCCCGCCGATCTGCAGCACCTCGCCGCGCAGCGTGATCTCGCCGGTCATCGCGACATCCGAGCGCACCGGGATTCCGGAGAGCACCGACACCATGGAAGTCGCGATACCGATGCCGGCGCTCGGGCCGTCCTTGGGTGTCGCACCTTCGGGTAAGTGAATGTGGATGTCGTTCTTCTGGTAAAAATCCTCTTTCACGCCCAGCTTGCGTGAGCGCGCGCGCACCACCGAGAGCGCGGCCTGGATCGACTCCTGCATCACCTCGCCAAGCTTGCCGGTAGTGATGGTCTTGCCCTTGCCGGGCATGGTGGCCGCCTCGATGGTGAGGAGCTCGCCCCCGACCTCGGTCCACGCGAGGCCGGTGACCTGGCCGATCTGGTTCTGTTTTTCGGCCATGCCGAACGTGTAGCGGCGCACGCCGAGGAATTTGTCCAGATTCTTCGGCGTCACCGTGATCCGGTGCAGCTTGTCCTCGTTCTCTTTCTTTTCAGTCAACAACTGCTTTACGGCCTTGCGGCAGATCTTAGAGATTTCGCGCTCCATCGCACGCACGCCGGCCTCGCGCGTGTAGTAGCGCACGATGTCACGCACCGCCGCCTCGGACACCGAGAGCTCGCCTTCCTTGAGCCCGGTGTTTTTCATCTGCTTGGGCAGCAGGTACTTGATGGCGATGTTCATCTTCTCGTCCTCGGTGTAGCCCGAAAGACGGATCACTTCCATGCGGTCGAGGAGCGCCGGCGGAATGTTGAGCGTGTTCGCCGTGGCGACAAACATGACCTCCGACAGGTCGTACTCCACTTCGATGTAGTGGTCGACGAAGGTGTGGTTCTGCTCCGGGTCGAGCACTTCGAGCAGCGCCGAGGACGGGTCGCCGCGCCAGTCCATGCCCATTTTGTCGACTTCGTCGAGCAGGAAGAGCGGGTTCTTCACACCCACCTTCGACATGTTCTGCAGGATCTTGCCCGGCATCGACCCGATGTAAGTGCGCCGGTGGCCGCGGATTTCGGCTTCATCGCGCACGCCGCCGAGCGACATGCGCACAAACTTGCGGTTGGTGGCCTTGGCGATCGACTGGCCGAGTGAGGTCTTGCCGACGCCGGGGGCGCCCACCAGGCACAGGATCGGCGCCTTCATCTTGTCGACCCGCGTTTGCACCGCGAGGTACTCGACGATGCGCTCCTTCACCTTCTCCAGCCCGTAGTGATCCTTGTCCAGGATCTCCTGCGCCTGCTTGATGTCCTTGGAGATCTTGGACTTCTTGCGCCAGGGCAGGTTGACGATGGTGTCGATGTAGTTGCGCACCACGGTCGCCTCGGCCGACATGGGCGACATGAGCTTGAGCTTCTTGAGCTCCGCCTCCGCCTTCTTGCGCGCGTCCTTGGGCATGTGCGCACGCTTGATGCGCTTCTCCATTTCCTCGAGGTCGGCACCCTCCTCGCCCTCACCGAGCTCCTTCTGGATCGCCTTCACCTGCTCGTTCAGGTAGTACTCGCGCTGGCTCTTCTCCATCTGGCGCTTGACGCGCCCGCGGATGCGCTTCTCGACCTGCAGGATGTCGATCTCGGTCTCGAGCTGCGAAAGCAGGTGCTCGAGCCGGCTCTTCACGTCGAACATCTCGAGCACTTGCTGCTTCTGCTCAAGCTTGAGCGGCAGGTGCGCGGCCACCGTGTCGGCAAGCCGGCCGGCTTCGTCGATACCCGACAGCGAGGTCAGGATCTCCGGCGGGATCTTCTTGTTCAGCTTCACGTACTGGTCGAACGCCGAGAGCAGCGCCCGGCGCATCGCTTCCACCTCGGCCGGGGGCGCGCTGTCCGGCGGCACTGCCGCTGCCTCGGCGACCCAGTGCGTGCGCACATCGATGACTTCGCGGATCTGGGCGCGCGTGCCGCCCTCAACCAGCACCTTCACCGTGCCGTCGGGAAGCTTCAGCATCTGCAGGATGTTCGAGACGCATCCGATCGCGTACATGTCCTGAGGGCCAGGATCGTCCTTGGCGGCGGAGCGCTGGGCGACGAGCAGGATCGATTTCCCTGCCTCCATCGCGGTCTCCATCGCCTTGATCGACTTGGGCCGCCCGACGAAGAGCGGAATCACCATGTGCGGGAACACCACCACGTCGCGCAGCGGCAGCAGCGGGTACTGGATGATTTCGCCGGACGGCGTCGGATCGGACATTTAGATCAGCCTTTCAATGGGTTGGATCCCGGTGTGGGGATGCGGGTTCCGCCCGAAAAATCAATGGGGAAAGCGTACACGGGTTGGGTGCACGCTGCAACGCGCAAACGGGGAACAAGCGTTACGAAATGTACCGCTTTGCGAAAAAAGCTACTTCTTCAGCCTGCGCCGCCGGCGACCTTCTGGGAGTCCGAGTAGATCAGCAGCGGCTTGCCGTCGGCGCTCACCATCGACTCGTCCACGACCACCTTGCTGACATTTTCCAGCGTCGGCAGCTCGTACATCGTGTCAAGCAGGATTTGCTCCAGGATGGAGCGCAGGCCCCGCGCGCCGGTTTTGCGCGCAAGCGCGCGCTTTGCGACCGCGCCGAGCGCGGTGGTGCGCACCTCGAGCTCGACCCCTTCCATGTGGAACAGGCGTTGATATTGCTTGATGAGCGCGTTTTTCGGCTCGGTGAGGATTTGAATCAGCGCGTGCTCGTCGAGCTCTTCTAGTGCGGCGACCACAGGCATGCGGCCGACGAACTCGGGGATCAGCCCGTACTTGATCAGGTCCTCGGGCTCAACGCTTTTCAGAAGGTCGTACGTGGCGCGCGAGTTCTTCGGGCTCTTCACTTCCGCGCCGAAGCCGATGCCGGTCTTCTCGGTGCGGTTACGCACGATCTTCTCAAGACCGTCGAAGGCGCCGCCACAGATGAACAGGATGTTGGTGGTGTCGACCTGGACGAAATCCTGGTTCGGGTGCTTACGCCCGCCTTGCGGGGGCACCGAAGCAATCGTGCCCTCTACCAATTTCAGGAGCGCTTGCTGAACCCCTTCGCCCGAGACGTCGCGCGTGATCGAAGGGTTGTCGGACTTCCTGGAGATCTTGTCGATCTCGTCGATGTAGACGATGCCGCGCTTTGCCTTGTCGACGTCATAGTCGCAGTTCTGCAGCAGCTTCTGGATGATGTTCTCGACGTCCTCGCCGACGTAGCCGGCTTCCGTCAGCGTGGTCGCGTCCGCGATCACGAACGGCACGTTCAGCAGCCGGGCGAGGGTCTGCGCGAGCAGCGTCTTGCCCGAGCCGGTCGGGCCGATGAGCAGGATGTTGGACTTCGCAAGCTCCACCTCGTCGTTCTTCGAAAGGTGCTTGAGCCGCTTGTAGTGGTTGTAGACTGCGACCGAGAGGATCTTTTTCGCCTGGTCCTGGCCGATCACGTACTGGTCGAGGATGTTGCGGATCTCGCGCGGCGTCGGCAGATCCGACTTCGCCCCCTTGCCGCCCTTATCAGAGGCAGTCTCCTCGCGGATGATGTCGTTGCAAAGCTCGATGCACTCGTCGCAGATGAACACCGACGGGCCGGCGATCAGCTTCCTTACTTCGTGCTGGCTTTTCCCGCAGAAGGAACAGTAAAGAAGCTTCTCTCCCGAGGACTTTTCGGACACTAGGTGTTCTCCCTCGACACCAGCACTTTATCCACGAGGCCATACTTTACCGCGTCTTCGGCTCCGAGGAAAAAGTCACGCTCGGTATCGCGCCGGATCACCTCCATGGCCTGCTTGGTGTGCCTGGCGAGGATCTCGTTCAGACGCTCCCGCAGATACAGGATCTCCTTGGCATGGATCTCGATATCGGTCGCCTGGCCCTGAAAGCCGCCCATCGGCTGGTGGATCATGACGCGGGAGTTGGGCAGGCAGAAGCGCTTGCCGGCGTCGCCGGCGGCGAGAAGCAGCGCCCCCATGCTCGCGGCCTGGCCGACGCACAGCGTGGAGACGTCGGGCTTGATGAACTGCATGGTGTCGTAGACCGCGAGGCCCGCCGACACCGAGCCGCCAGGCGAATTGATGTAGAAGAAGATGTCCTTGTCGGGATTCTCCGACTCCAGGAAGAGCAGCTGCGCCACGATCAGGTTGGCGGTCACCTCGGTGACCGGACCGACGAGGAACACCACGCGCTCCTTGAGCAGCCGGGAATAAATGTCGTACGCGCGCTCGCCGCGTCCAGATTGCTCGATGACCATGGGGATGAGCCCCAGGTCGAGAACCTCCGGATGGTTTTTCGTCCAGTTCATGTCTGCATGAGCTCGTCGAAGCTTACCCGCTTGTCGCTCACTTTCGCCTTTGTCAACACCCATCTCACCACATTGCCTTCCAGCGCCAGCGCTTCGATCTCCGAGAGCCGCTGCGGCTGCATATAGAACCATTTTACTACCTCGGACGGACTCTCGTAGCTTTGCGCCTCCTGCTCGACCAGCGCACGCACTTCGGCAGGCTTGGGCTGCAGGCTTTCGCTGCGCGCTAGCTCCGCGATCACGAGGCCGAGCGCGACGCGGCGCCGCGCGGCTGCCTCGAACGCCTGCGGATTGAGCGGGACCTGCTCCGGGTTCACACCCCGCGCCTTCAGATCGGCGACCGCGCGCTCGGCCATGGATGCCGCCTCCATGCCGACGAGCGCTTTCGGTACCTCGACTGGCGTCGCCGACAACAGCGCTTGCAGCGCCTGGTCCTTCACTTTCGCCTCGACGCGCTTTTTTACCTCGCGCTCGACGTTGGCGCGCACTTCGGCCCGCATCTTGGCCGTGTCGCCATCGGCCACGCCGAGCGTTTTGGCGAACTCGGCGTCCACCTCGGGCACGTGCGGCTGCTCGATCTTCTTCAGCGTCATGGTGAACGACGCCTTTTTCCCAGCAACTTCCTTGCCATGGTAGTCGGCGGGGAACATGAGCTCGAAGCTCTTTTCCTCGCCCGCCGCCATGCCGCGCGCCGCAGCCTCGAATTCGGGCAGCATGCGCGCTTCGCCCAGGGCAAACGTGTAGTCCTTGGCCTCGCCGCCGGGGAAAGGCTGGCCGTCAATGGTCCCGCTGAAGTCGACGGTAATCCGGTCCCCGTCGCGCGCAGGGCGCTCGACCACCTCGAAGCGCGTGCGCTGCTTGCGCAGGATCTGGATCGTCTTGTCCACCGCCGCATCGTCGAGCTCGACCTGCGGGCGCTCGATCGTGGCGCCGGCAAGATCGCCGACTTTCACTTCGGGATAGATTTCGAATGTGGCATTGAATTCGAGATCGCCCGAAGCCGGGTCCTTCTTCTCGATCCTGGGGTAGCCGGCGACCTTGAGGTTTGCCTGCTTCACGGCGTCGGTGAACGCCTTTTGCACCGCGTCGCTCAGCACTTCGGACCTGACCTGCGAGCCGTAGGTCTGCGCGATCAGCTTGAGCGGCACCTTGCCCGGGCGGAACCCGGGCATGCGCACGCTGCGCGCAAGTTGCTTGAGGCGCTCATCGACCTTGCGCTCGATCTCGTCGGCGGCGAGCGCCATCGACACGCGCCGCTCCAAAGTTCCCAGGGTTTCCACGTTGGCCATTTGGTTGTCGGCTGTGGTGCGAAGGGAGGGACTCGAACCCTCATGCCTTTCGGCGTCAGATCCTAAGTCTGGTGCGTCTGCCAATTCCGCCACCTTCGCGCCGGCCGTCATTCCGTAACAGGTCGACTTATTATAGCTGCCGAATCAACGTATTATTAACCGCCGTGGCGGTGCGCCATTACGAGAACTTCCCGGTCGCTTCGCTCCTTCTGCCGGCGCCGCTGCGCGAGCCGGTGGAAATCATCTACCGCTTCGCGCGCAGCGCAGACGACTTCGCCGACGAAGGGGACGATCCGCCTGAAACCCGCCTGCGAAGGCTCGACGACTATCGCCGGCAGCTCGCGGCGCCGCGGGATGCAGCGCTGCGCGATGTCGCAAGAATTGTTCGGGAACATAAGCTTCCCGTCGAGCTGTTCGCTGACCTGCTCGACGCGTTCGCGCAGGACGTGACGACGAAACGCTATGCAAATATTGCCGAGGTTCTCGACTATTGCCGCCGCTCGGCCAACCCGGTCGGGCGGCTCCTGCTGCACCTGTTCAAACGAACGAATGATTCAGACTTGCGCGCCTCGGATGCCATCTGCTCCGCGCTGCAGCTCATCAACTTTTGGCAAGACGTGGATCTCGACTACCGGAAGGACGCGCGCATCTACCTGCCGCAGGACGAAATGGCTGGATTCGGCGTCACCGAGCGCCACGTGAGAGAACGGATCTGCGACTCCGCGTGGCAGTCGTTGATGCGGTTTCAGGTCGATCGTGCGCGCACGCTGATGCTTTCCGGATCCGAGCTGGGCAAGAGGCTTCCCGGCCGCGTCGGGCTGGAAATCCGCGCCACCATTCAGGGCGGCCTGCGCATCCTCGAGAAGATCGAGCGTGCGGGCTACGACGTATTCCGCCAGCGGCCGACGCTACGCGCTTATGACTGGCCGCTGCTCCTCGCAAAAGCCCTGTGAGCAATCGGCATGACTCCTGACGAATACTGCCAGCAGAAAGCGGCGGCGAGCGGGTCGAGCTTCTACTATTCGTTTCTCTTTCTGCCCGCGGAGCGCCGGCGCGCCATCACCGCCCTGTACGCGTTCTGCCGCGAAGTGGACGACGTCGTGGACGAGACCACCGCCGAAGCGCAGGTCGCGGCGGCGAAGCTGGCGTGGTGGCGCCTGGAGGTCAGCAACCTGTTCGCCGGCAACCCGCAGCATCCCGTCACCCGAGCCCTGGCGGTCTTCAAGGACCGCTTTTCCATCGGCCAGGAGCGCCTGAACGAGATCATCGACGGCATGGAGATGGATCTCACGCAGACGCGCTACCTCGACTGGGCGGGGCTCGAGCGCTATTGCCACCGCGTGGCGGGCGCGGTCGGGCTGCTCGCATCCGGCATCTTCGGCTACCGCGACCCACGCACGCTCGACTACGCGCGCGAGCTCGGCACCGCCTTCCAGCTCACCAACATCATCCGCGACGTCGGCGAGGATGCGCGCAAGAACCGTATCTACCTTCCGGTGGCGGACCTGAAGGAGTTCGGCGTGCCGGCGGCCGATATCCTGCAGGCGCGCGAGACCCCGGAATTCGGCCGGCTCATGGCGTTCGAAGCCGCGCGCGCCCGAGCCCACTACGACAAGGCGATGCAGGTCTTGCCGGGTGCGGATCGCAGGCAGCAGCGCCCGGGACTCATCATGGCGGCGATCTACCGCGCGCTGCTCGACGAGATTGAGCGCGACGGCTTTCGCGTCCTCACCCGGCGCACGTCGCTCACGCCGCTCAGGAAGTTCTGGATCGCGTGGCGCACCTGGATAAGCGCGTAGCCATCGTCGGCGCGGGATATGCAGGCATGGCAGCCGCGGTCGCGCTCGCGGAGCGGGGCCTGCGGGTATGCGTATTCGAATCCGGCGCCGTGCCGGGCGGGCGGGCGCGCCGCATCGTTTCGCAGGACCGCGAGCTGGACAACGGGCAGCACATCCTGGCCGGCGCCTACACGGAGCTCTTTCGTCTTATGCGCATGGTCGGCGTGCCTGCCGATGCGCTGCTGCGCATCCCTCACGAAATCCGGTACGCCGACGGGTTCGTGTTCCGCGCGCCGTGGCTGCCGGCGCCGCTCGGGCTGGTTGCCGGCCTGCTCGCCGCCAGAGGCGTGCCCTTCGGCGAGCGGATCGGCACACTGAAGTTCATGGCAACGCTGCGCAAACGCCATTGGCGCATACACCCGGATACGACAGTGAAGGAGCTGCTCGATGCGAACGGCCAGCACGGGCAGCTGCGCCAGTACCTGTGGGAACCGCTTTGCGTCTCGGCGCTGAACACGCCGCTCGACCAGGCATCGGCCAACGTGTTCCTTGCGGCCTTGCGCGACACGCTCGGCGCCGATGCGCAGGCCGCGGATCTGCTCCTGCCGCGCGTAGATCTGTCACGCCTCTTTCCCGAGCCCGCCGCCGAGTTCGTGCGCGCCCGCGGCGGCGACGTGAAATGCGGCTACACCGTGAAAGACCTGGATTTGCTCAGGAATGGATACGCTTGCGTGATCGTTGCGGTGGCCCCGCATCAGCTCAAAAACTTGCTGCCGCAGGCGGCCTTAGAGTACACGTACCAGCCGATCTATACCTGCTACCTGCAATATCCGGAAGCCACGCGGCTCGAGTTCCCGATGCTCGGCATGAGGAAAGGCTTGGTGCAGTGGGTCTTCGACCGCGGCGCGCTGCTCGGAGAGAAAGGCCGGCTTGCTTGCGTGATAAGCGCGCAGGGCAAGCATCAGCAGATGACCCAGGACGAGCTCGCGGCAGCTTGCGATCGAGAGCTGCGCAAAGCACTGCCCCGTTTGCCTCCTGCACAGTGGAGCCGCGTGATCGCCGAGAAGCGCGCGACAATTACGTGCGCTCCAGGATTAACACGTCCAAGCGTGCGTACCGCGACTACCGGAGTATTTCTGGCCGGCGACTACACGCATCCCGACTATCCACCAACCCTCGAAGCCGCCGTACGCAGCGGAGTCCGCGCCGCGGAGCTCGTCGCGTCAGAGTTCTCGTAACAACCGGACCGCCTGGTCGATACGCTCCACGGCGAGCGTTTCCAGGCCCGCGATTTTCGCCTTCGGCAGATTGGCCTTCGGCAGGATCGCCCGCTCGAAGCCAAGCTTCGCCGCTTCCCTGAGCCGCTCCTGGCCGCGCGTGGCGGGCCGCACTTCGCCAGCGAGGCCGACTTCACCGAAGGCAAGCACTTTGGACGGGATCGGTGTGTCCGCGAAGCTCGACACAACAGCCAAGCAAACTGCCAGATCCGCCGCAGGCTCGCCGATACGCACGCCGCCGACGGCGTTCACGAACACGTCCTGCTCCCAGGTCGCGATCCCCGCATGCCGGTGGAGCACCGCGAGAAGCATCGCGAGCCTGTTGGCCTCGAGCCCGAGCGAGAGCCGGCGTGCGTTGGGCGTGTGCGCCGGGTCGACCAGGGCCTGGATCTCGACGAGCAGCGGGCGTGTACCTTCGAGCGTGGCGAGCACGCAGGAACCGGGAACTGGCTTCTCATGATCGGCGAGAAAGAGCCGCGACGGGTTGCTCACGCCCCGGAGGCCTTTTTCCGTCATGGCGAACACGCCGAGCTCGTTCACCGCGCCGAAGCGGTTCTTTGCCGCGCGAACAAGCCGGAAAGCGGAGTTTGGATCGCCCTCGAAGTAGAGCACCGTATCGACAATGTGCTCCAGCACGCGCGGCCCGGCGATCGCCCCCTCCTTGGTGACATGGCCAACGATGAAGAGCGCTGTGCCGGCGCGCTTAGCGTGGCGCGTGAGTTGGGCGGCGCATTCACGTACCTGCGCGACCGACCCCGGGGCCGACTGCAGCGCCTCGGACCAAAGCGTCTGGATGGAGTCGACCACCGCGACTCGCGGCCGTGCGGCTTCGAGCGCGCCGAGCACGCGTTCCAGCTGCGTTTCCGCGGCGATGCGCACCTTGCCGGTCGCGAGGCCCAAGCGCCGCGCCCGCAGCGCGACCTGCTCCACCGATTCTTCACCTGTAACATAGAGAACGGCGTCCTGAGCAAGAACGCCTTCCTGAGCGGTGCTGAGCGCTTGCAAGAGCAGCGTCGACTTGCCGATCCCCGGGTCGCCGCCGAGAAGCACGACCTGGCCCGCAACCAGCCCGCCGCCGAGCGCACGGTCGAGCTCGCCGATTCCGGTCAGCATGCGCTCGAGATCCTTCGGCTGGACCTCGGACAACGCGAGCGTCGTCGCCCGTTCGCGACCCAAGCGGGACGACTTTCCTTCTGTAATAGTCTCGCTCAACGTGCCGGCTGCGCCGCAAGAGGGGCACGCGCCGAACCACTGCAGCGCGCTCGCGCCGCACTCGGAGCAGACGTACGCGGTCTTTGGCTTTTTCACGGCACCTCGGCGATCGGCACGCGCGCGGTGAGCTTGCACAGGAGCTCGTAGCTGAGCGTCCCCGCGGCGGCGGCGACCTCATCGGCCGAAAGCCCCTCGCCCCAGAGCGTCACCGGTGTGCCGATGCGCGCGTCTGCGATGCCGGAGATGTCCACCGTGATCATGTCCATCGATACGCGTCCAACGATGCGCGAGCGCTTTCCGTTGACCAGCACCGGCGTGCCGGTGAATGCGTGGCGCGGATAGCCGTCGGCGTAGCCGCAGGCGATGACGCCGATGCTCATCGCGCCGCCCGCTTCGTAGGACAAGCCGTAGCCGACGCGCTCGCCCCGCTGCAAGCGCTGCGTGGCAATGATCTCGGAGGTGAGCGTCATGGCGGGCGTGAGGCCGAGGCTCTCCGCGGTGCGATCCGCGAACGGCGAACAGCCATAGAGCATGATGCCGGGCCGCACCCAGTCGCCGCGCGCCTCCGGGAACCGGATCAGGGCAGCGGAGTTCGCCAGAGAGCGGCCCTGGGCGCGCAACGACTGCGTCAGCTCATCGAACCGTTGCAGCTGAGCACTTATCCCGCCGGCGCCGTCGGCGTCGGCGAAATGGGTCATCAATAGGATGCTCCTTACCTGCCGGTGCATGCACAGCGCTTCATATGCCGGGCGCAGGCCCTGCGCGCCGAAGCCCAGGCGGTTCATCCCCGTGTTGACCTTAAGGTAGACATCGATCTGAGCCGCAAGCGTGGTGCGCTTGAGGATCTCGACCTGCTCAGGGTTGTGAATCACCGGAGTCAGCGCGAGCCTCTGCACAAGCTCGAGGTCGACGGCCTTGAACAACCCTTCGAGCAGCAGGATGGGCTTCGCTACTCCGGCGCTGCGCAAGCGCTCCGCCTCGTGCAAGTCGAGCACGGCGAAGCCGTCGGCCGAGGACAGCGCGCGCGCCGCTCGCTCGACGCCGTGACCGTAGGCATTCGCC
>DATFEI010000159.1:0-9716 GCA_035251315.1 Burkholderiales bacterium
GAACGTCGAAGTCCACGTACACCAGGCCGAGCTCGGTGCTGCCGAATTGTGGTGACGGCGCGTGGCAGCGAACGCGGTTGCCCCACGGGCAGGTCGCTTCGACGACGTTGCCCTTTTTCTGGAAAGAGAACTTGTTCGGAATTTCGGGCGCGACGCGCTTCATCTCGCTTTTGGCGAACTCGAGCCGGCAGAGAAGGTCCTCAAGACTCGGCACGACGAAGCCCACGGTGCCGCGCAGCACTTCGGTGCGCGGCGGAACGGCGCGGCTCGGCAGGTGCACTTGCGTGCGGCCGAAGTTCACCCACATGTTCTCCAGGCCCATGAAGAGATACGGATCGCGCGTGCCGCCCAGGCCGACGACGTAGAACAGCGTCGCCAGGCGCTGGTCGGGGATGCAGACGTTGAAGTGCTCGAGGTGGACGATGTTTCCCACCGCGTGGGCGTCGCGATCGAACTGCTTGACCTTTTCCGGGGCGTTCATGGCGCTAGTGTATTCCCCACACTCGCTTCGCGAAATCGGGGTAGTCCGCGGCGATCCCCTTGGCTACCGGCCCGCGCAGCAGAGCGAGCTCGTCGGCCGACGGAGCCGGTGTCAGGGGAACGCTCTCAGGAGCATCGTAATCGAACCCCGTTACCGCGCGGATGTCGCCCGGCTCGTGCACGCTTTCCAAGCGAAAGCGGCGCTTCTCTTTCTGCCAGGAAAAGAGTGCCTTGCCCGTGACTAGCGCGCCCGGGTCGCCGCGCGCGGAGATGAACTCGACCCGCGGCACGAGGACGCGCGGCGAGTGTTCCTCGCGGAAGAGGATCGTGCGCTTCACCACCGAATACATGAAGGCCGAGCCAAAAGAACCGGGAAAACGCCGGCCTTCGGCGCGCACGAGGTTGATGTTAGCTTGGCCGTCGATCTGCGCGCCGCCGAGGAAAAAGACATCGATGCGACCCTGCCCGGCAAGGTCGAAAAGCTCCCGTGAGCCTTCGCTGAAGGGATTGCCTTTCCGTCTGTGCAGCCGGGAGACGCGCAGCGGCACGCCCCTCGCCCTCAATAGTTCACATGCAGCAGCCGGGATCGGCGAAGCTGCACCGACGGCGACGTGCCGGGCGTCGCCAATGAGCCGTGCAATTACGCTGGCGAGCAGCTCTTCGCGGGAATGCAAACGAACTCGTCGAGATAGCGCTGAAAGCCTTCCCGGGTACGGGCGGCGCGCGCGTAGTGCGCAAGATGCGCGTCGTCAATGTCGTAGACGCCGGCAATCCCGAGCGGCCAGGCGCCACGCTCCGCCGGCGCGAGCGCGCTCACGTACGCCGCGGAAATCACACCGGGAGCGAGCAGCTCGTCCTCGAGCATGTCGCCGCTCTTCATTTCTTCATAGGTCACAAGACACGCCTTGGACGCGTGAGCGATCGTCGCGAGCTCGCGCCTGCGCCCGACCCACACGTTCCCGGCCTCGTCCGCCCAGCGCGCGTGGAAGAGCGCGATGTCGGGGTGTATGGCGCGCACGAACAAGATGGGATCTTCACTCCCCGAAAAGGGATTGGGCAAGACCTTCCAATCCTCGCGTCCTCGAAGGAGGTCGCTGCCCAGAACACCGCGCAGAGGCATGAAGGGAACGCCCTTCTCGCTTGCCTGCAGCGCGGTGTGCACGGCCGGGCACGTGGCATCGCGCACGACGATCTCGCCCTTTTCCACTGCTTCGCTAAAACGCGGCGCAAGCCCCGCTTCCCCGAGCGAGACCGCGCTCGACTCCACTTCGGCTACGCAGCCCGCGCCGATGAGCATGTCGGCACACAGACCCAGGACCGGCACGCCGAGCAAGCGCAGGTTCTTCGATCTTCTTCTTATTAAAGCCCTAACTACTTCCATCGCAGGCATGGAGTAGTCCGGCGGCAGGGCGACCCGCGCGCCGTCCGGGATCAGCGCAGCAAGCTCGCTAGCCGCTGTGCGGGAATCCGGCCGCATCGTTGAGCGCGGCGATCGCCTGCGCGGTGTGGCCTTGCAGCTCTTTCGTCGAGCGCAGCTGCTCCTTGCCGCAGCCGGTGCACTTGTAGACCGGCATGTCGAGCTCGGCCTTGAACGCGGGCGCGCCCTGGTAGGCGAGGTCGAGCGGGAACGACTGGCGCTTCTCGGACTTCGACTCGAGCTCCTTGCCGCAGGCACAGGTGTACTTCTTGAAGACCATCCCTTTCGCTTCACCTGCCGGAAGCGAGCCGCCGCGGGTCTTGAGCTCTTGAATCAGCCACAGCATGAAGTCGCGGTCGATCGGCGCCGCGTGGCCTTTTGCGCATTTCGCGGCCGGCATGCCGGTTACCGTGAGCTTCAGCGGCGCGTCTTCCGCGCTCACGCGGTCGAGCGTTTTCATTTCCACGGCGTTGCTGCAGCGAGGGCAGTGCTTGACCAAGTGCCTCCTCCGGTTATGCGGTTCCTCCTACCGTCAAACCTTCGATCTTGAGCGTCGGCTGTCCGACCCCGACCGGCACGCTTTGGCCCTCCTTGCCGCAGGTGCCGATGCCCGGATCGAGCTCGAGGTCGCGCCCGATCATGGTAACGCGGGTCAGGACGTCCGGGCCGTTTCCGATCAATGTCGCGCCTTTTACGGGGTGCGTGACCTTGCCGTTTTCGATGAGATAGGCCTCGGCGGCCGAGAACACGAACTTGCCGCTCGTAATGTCGACCTGGCCGCCGCCGAAATTGGTCGCGTAGATTCCCTTCGGAACGCTGGCGATGATTTCGGCCGGGTCGTGCGAGCCGGCCAGCATGTAGGTGTTGGTCATGCGCGGCAACGTGACGTGCGCGAACGATTCGCGGCGTGCGTTGCCCGTGAGCGGCATGCCGAGCAGGCGCGCATTCAGGCTGTCCTGCATGTAGCCGCGCAGCACGCCGTCCTCGATCAGCACGGTGCGCTGCGTGGGCGTGCCTTCGTCGTCGACGCTGAGCGAGCCGCGCCGGCCGGGCAGCGTGCCGTCGTCGATCACAGTGACGCCGCGCGAGGCCACCCGCTGGCCGAGGCGGCCGGAGAATGCGGAGGTGCCCTTGCGGTTGAAGTCGCCCTCGAGGCCGTGGCCCACCGCCTCGTGCAGCAGCACCCCCGGCCAGCCGGGGCCGAGCACGACGGTCATCGTCCCGGCGGGGGCGGGGCGCGCCTCGAGATTGACGAGCGCCTGCGAAACCGCCTGGCGCGCGTAGCGGTCGAGCACTTCGTCGGTGAAGTGGGAGTAGTCCGTGCGCCCGCCGCCCCCGGCGCTTCCGCTCTCGCGCCTACCGTTCGCTTCAGCGATCACCTGGACTGAGAGCCGCACGAGCGGCCGTACGTCGGCCGAGACCGCGCCGTCGGCGCGCGCGATCAGCACGACCTCGTACTCCCCGCCTAGGCTCGCGATCACCTGAGTGACCCGCGGGTCGAGCGCGCGACATTTGCGCTCCAGTTTTTCCAACAGAGTTACTTTTTCTTGAGAATCGAGAGAGGCAATCGGGTCGACGTCGCGGTAGAGCGGCACCGGGCTGCGCCGCTCCGCTGCCTTGAATCTTCTCCCCTGTCCCGCCGCGGCGATGGCGCGCGTAGCCTTCGCCGCGTCCTGCAGCGCGTTGAAGCTGATCTCGTCCGAGTAGGCGAACGCGGTTTTCTCGCCCGAGATGGCCCGTACGCCAACGCCCTGCTCGATGTTGAAGCTGCCTGACTTGACGATCCCCTCCTCCAGGCTCCAGCCCTCGAAGCGCGAGTACTGGAAGTAAAGGTCGGCATAGTCGACCTTGTGCGCGGCAAGCGTGCCGAACACGCGCTCGAGCTTCTGCGCCCCCAGCTCGAAGGGAGCGAGCAGCGTGGTTTCGGCGGTTCGCAGTGCCTGCGCAGTCAACTGAGCCTCCTTCTTACGTCCTTGATGCGTTCGCTGTCTATCTCGGCAAGCACCACGCCCTCGCCTTCCTCGCGCATGGCGAGAACCTCACCCCAGGGGTCGACGATCATGCTGTGGCCCCAGGTGCGCCGGCCGCTCGCGTGGGTGCCGCCCTGCGCCGGGGCGACCACGTAGGCTTTGTTCTCGATGGCGCGCGCCCTCAGCAGCGTTTCCCAGTGAGCCGCGCCGGTCGGCACGGTGAAGGCGGAGGGCACGAACATGAGGTCGAATTCCCCCAGCCCGCGATAGAGCTCGGGGAAGCGCACATCGTAGCAAACCGAAAGCGCAAGCCGCCCGAACGGGCTGCCGACGGCGACCGCCCGATCGCCCGGCTCGAGCGTGCGGGCCTCGTCGTAGCGCTCGTTTTCGCCTTCGAAATGGAAGAGGTGCATCTTGTCGTAGCGTGCGACCCGCCTGCCCGTCTCGTCGTAGACCAGGCAGGCGCCGCGGATGCGCGTCTCGTCGCCGCTCGAGATGGGGGCGGTCCCGCCAACAATCCAGATCCCGTTCTTTCTTGCGGCATGGGACAGGAACTGCTGGATCGGTCCGCTGCCATCGGGTTCGCGCACCGCGACCTTGTCGCGCTCGTGGCGGCCGATCATGTAGAAGTTTTCAGGTAGCGCGGCGAGCCGGGCGCCCGCCGCCGCCGCGGCCGAAATGAGCCGATCCGCGGCTGCGAGGTTCGGCTCGACCTCCGGCCCCGATACCATCTGAATCGCGGCAATGCGGGGGCGCGCCATCAGTTGGACAACTGCTCGGTGGCCGGCGGCGGCAGGATCTTGTCGACTTTCGGGTCGCTCCAGGTACCGGTGACCAGGTAGTCGTATGCGAAGATCTGGCTGAGCGGGTTCTTCAGGATTCGCTGCGCGATTGCCGCGGCGACCCCCGCGACCGGGTTGACGATGCCGATGCCGAGCGCCGCGCTGTCGGTCAGGCTCGGCAACACGCGTACGCGCAGATCCTGCGTCTCGTGCGCGAGATTCACCGCGCCGGTCATCTCCACCTCCGCCGCCGAGCCGCGCATGCGGAACTCCTTCAGCGTGAGCACGCCGCTATCGATCTGCGCGCTCGACGCGATGCGGTCGAACTGGAATCCCTTTGAGAAAACATCGCGGAAATCGAGCGAGATGCGCCGCGGCAACGCCTGCAGGCTGATCAGGCCGATGAGCTTGCCCAGGCCCGGCTCGATCTCCAGGAACTGCCCGTCCTCCGCGTGCATCTGCACGTGGCCGCTGAGCGTAGGGAAGTCGAGCGTGGCCGGGTCGCCTTGCCACGCGAGCGAGCCCTGCATGCGTGCGCGGCCACCCTTCACGGTGTCCGGCTGGCCGACGCGTGCGAGAAAGCCGCCGGCGTCGCCGGCGTCGAGGTCGAACTGGATCGCGGTGCGCGAGGGCGCGGCATACCAGATGCCGGAGCCGGTGACCGAGGCGTCCGAGTTCGACATCCTTGCGCGCTCGATGCGCCAGTCATCGCCGGCGCGACTCGCTACGACCTCGATGCGCCCGAGGCGCTTGCCGCGGAAGGTGAACTCTTCGGCCACGAGGTCTAGCGCCGGCAATTCGCTCGGTCGCGTCGCGGGCCGTGGCGGTCCGGGCGACGCATGAGCCGGCGTGTCGTCCGGGATGGTGAAGCGATCGAGCCGCGCAATCACCCTTGGCTGAGGGCGCGCGCGATACGAGACGTCGCCGGCGAGCTCGTCGGCGCGGACGTTTGCCGACCAGCCAGCGGCTTCGGCGCTTGCGCGCAGCGCCACGTTGGTGAGCCGCCTGCCGAATGCATCGAGGACGCCGAATTTGAGCTCAAGCGCAATGGGTGGAGAAGAAGCGGGTTGAGAATCGGGCTGCGAATCGCCCCCGCCATCGCCCGAGAGCAGCGGCAGCCATCGGTCGAGGTCGAACGAGGGAAGCGAGCCGTACACCAGCGTGCCCGGACGCTCGGGCAGACGGATCGGCTGATCGCGCTCGGGGCCGAGCCACACCGCGGTGCGCTGCACCACCATGGCGCCACCCTGACGGCGGCGCTGCACCTCGGCCTGCGCCAGCGTGCCGAGCGAGATCGAAACGCGGTCGCGCTCGCCGCGCGCCGTGGGATTCACCTCGACGCGCAGCGGCAGCGCGTCGGCGGTGCGCTTCGCAAGTGGCGCCGGAAGCGCGCTTTCCAGCCCGCGCAGCGGCGACTCAAAGCTAATGCGCGCGCCGCTGTCCTGCTCGCGCACGGTGACGAGGTAGCCGAAGCTGCCCGACAGGTGCTTGCGCAGCGGATGATCGAAGAGAGCTCGCGTGGCTTCGAATGAAGCGTCGCCGCGCGCGAGTATTTCGACCTCTCCGCCGGCGCGCGTACCGCCCGAGACCGCCACCGCGCCTCCAAGCAGTCGGCCGCGTGCGTCGTGCAAGGTGAAGCCCGAGTCGGTGAAGGTGACGCGGCCCGATGCCGACTCGATCGGAGGCAGCCATGACACCACCGTGACCTCGTTGCCCGCGAAATCGATCTCGCCCGTCACCTGCGTCTTCGGTAGCTCGGCAAGCGGGATATCGACCTTCAGGCGCAGCTTCGCCCGCCCGTCCGCCCTGATGTCGGCAATGCCCTCGCCCACGCTCGAGCGCAACGGCGAGGACTGCACGAACCGAAGGAAATCGCCGCTCGGACCGTCGGCCTGCCCGCTCACGTGCACGTGGCGCTCCGGGCCACGCAGGCTGGGAATCGCGACGCGCACGTTCGAGAGTTGTGCGCCGAGGATCGAGCCGCTGCGCCCGACGATTTCGACGCGGTCGCGTTCGAAGTTGAGGTCGCCCACGATGTTGTCGATGCGCGGCCACCCCTCGGCGTAGTCGAGCACACCCTTTTCGACCCGCGCGGTGACCTGAAATTGCCCCTTCGCCGGATCGACGAAGGGAAAATCGCGCAGGTCGCCGCGGATGCGCACGCGCACGTTGCTCGCCTCGCCGGCGAGAATGCCGCGCGTAAGCCAGTTGCGCGGCGCCTCGGGCAGGATGATCGGCAGGTAGCGCCCGACCTGCCGCCCATCGGCGCGGTTGAGGACTCCCGACAGATCGATGGTGCCCGGCCCTGCGCCGTGGCGGGCGTACGTGCCATAAACATTTCCGCTCGCGTGCCCGTTGGCGAAGGTGATGGACGCGATGCGCACGGCGACGCCACCGTCGCGGCCGCGCTCCCATTCGATCTGGCCCGCGAGCGAGTCGAGCGGGATGTTGGGCTCTCGGAATACGAATGGCAGCTCGAACGCGGCCTTGCGTGAGGCAATCGCGAGGCTGCCGCGCTCGTCGGTGGCCTCGAGGCTGCCGCTCAGCCCGGAGAAGCCCGGGACGGCGCCCGTCGCACGCAGCGCGAGATCGACGAAGCGCATGCGTAAGCCGAGCTTGGCTGGAGCGTCGAACGGCCCGCTCCATTCCAGGCGCGTCTCCTCCAGCCGTCCGCGAGGCGCAAAGTCCTCGATCGCCTCGGACAGCTGCGGTGGCAGCGGCAGCGAGCCAGTGAGGTGGCGCAGCGCGTCGAGCTCGATAACGCTCGCCGCAACCGCGCCTCCAGCCTGCGGGCGCCAGACGATCCGGAAGTCTGTCTTCGGGACTTCCGGCCCGTTCTGAATGACGAGCGTAAGGCCTCGGCCGGAGAGCTCGACCCCGTCAGGAAGCGCGCGCCCCTGCACGCGGCCCTGCACGGAAGCTAGCTCGAGCGGCGAAAGCTCGTCGGCGAGGCTCATGTGCAAGCCGGCAAGCGCGACATCGGCGGTGAGCGCGGCGAGCTTGCCAGCCTCGACGGTGGCCCACACGCGCAGCGCGCCCTGCCCCTCGCGCACGTTGAAAGGATAATCAACCCAGGCGCGCCACACGGCGAGGTCGGTATCGCCGATCTCGAGAAACACGCGCCCGCTGAAGGCCGCCGCCTCCAGGTCTTTCCCTTGCAGCCGGGCGCGCACCTCGACGGTGCTGCCGAGCTCCGCCGGAGTGTGCGCCTTCAGGCCGAGCAAGTGCGTGCCGCGCCCGTTCACGAGCCGGATCTCAAGGCGGGACAATGCAAGCGGCGGTGCGCCGCGCAGCTCGTCGAGCCACTCGATCTCGGCGCCGCGGATCGCAATCTCCTCCTGCGCCAACAGCCAGGCCCCGAATCCGCCGCTGCCCCCGTCGCCGGAAATCTTCAGGCCGGCAATGTAAAGATCCCCGGCGGAGTCGCGCCGCATGGAAAGCCGCGGGCTTTCGATCACCACGCTGTGCAGCACGAGCTGGCCGCGCGCGAGCGAGCGCCAGGCCAACACGTTCTCGATCGACGGCAACACGAGCGCTTCGCGCCCCCGCGCGTCATAGATGCGCACGTCAGAGAGCGCGATGTGCGGCCGCAGGCCGAACCACCGCGCCTGGATCGCACCGACGCGTACCGGCAGCCCGAGCCCGCGCGACATGGCGGCGACGATGTCCTGACGGTAACGTTCGATGTCGGGCAGCACCCAGAAGCGCACCACCAGCACCAGCGCCGCAAGCGCGAAAAAGCCCGCCCACGCGAGCATTTCGGCCGCCCGCAGCAGTCGCTTCATGATGGAATTCACGTCCAGACGGCCATTCTAAACTGCCAATGTCGCATTCCATCCCGCCAAACGGGCCGAAACTCGCGCTGTCGCGCTTCGCGCAGCGGCTGCTTGCCGCGCGGCCCGAGCTTGGCGCCGAGCTCGCCGACCCGCAGCCTTTCACGCGCGCAGAAATGCTTAACGCGCTGGAGGGCCGCGCGGATGACGAGCTCGCGCGCGCGCTGCGCCGGCTGCGCAACCGCGTGCTCCTACGCGTCTTGGCGCGCGACCTGTCCGGACGCGCCGGGCTGGAGGAAGTCTGCGGGACCATGACCGACCTGGCCGAGGTCGCGATCGAGAGCGTGCTTGGCGACGAGGATCTGATCGCGATCGGCATGGGCAAGCTCGGCGGGCGCGAGCTCAATGTGTCGTCGGACGTGGACCTCGTCTTCCTCTACCGCGGAAGCGCCGAAGCGCAGGAGCGCTACGAGCGCGCGGGGCGCAGGCTCATCCGGCTGCTCTCGGAGCCGACCGCGGACGGCTTCGTGTTCCGTGTCGACATGCGGCTGCGGCCCTACGGCGACTCCGGCCCGCTTGCCTGCAATTTCGAGGCGCTCGAGCAGTACTTCATTACCCAGGGCCGCGAGTGGGAGCGCTATGCCTGGCTCAAGGCCCGGCCGCTCACCATGCCCGGCGGCGCCGGTGCGAGGCGCGAGCTCGAGGCGATCGTGCGGCCGTTCGTATTTCGCAAGTACCTGGACTACGGCACGCTCGGCGCGCTGCGCGCGCTGCACGCCGAAGTACGCCGCGACGTCGAGCGGCGCGAGCTCGCCGAGCACGTCAAGCTCGGGCCGGGCGGCATCCGCGAGATCGAGTTCATCGTCCAGGCGCTGCAGCTCGTGCGTGGCGGCCGCGACCCGGAGCTTCGGGTAAGGCCAACGCTGGCGGCCCTCAAAGTGCTGTCCGAGAAGAATCTTCTCCCGCTCCAGGCAGCGCGCGAGCTGAGCGACGCCTATGTCTTCCTGCGCAGGCTGGAGCACCGGCTGCAGTACCTCGACGACGCGCAGCGACACGACCTGCCGCAGGACGCAGAGGACCGCGCGCGCGTTGCCGCGATGTGCGGGTTCGCGTCGTGGGACGTTTTCTACCTTCAGTGGCGGGCGATCCGCGAATCTGTGTCGCGGCATTTTCTCGACGTGTTCGCAGAGCCGGGTGCAGCGCCGGAGCCCTGGCCCCAGCACCCGCGGCTTGCCGCGCTGCGCGCGAGCCAGCGCTATGCCGCGCTGCCCGAGGAATCGCGCCGCCGGCTCGA
>DATFEI010000129.1:0-24083 GCA_035251315.1 Burkholderiales bacterium
CGGTTGAAGCCGGTCTTGCCGAGCGCCTGCAGGATCGCCTCGCGCTCGAGGCGGTCGAGGTAGGTGGGAAGCGGCTCCTCGATGCGCTCGGGCTTCGGCGCCTGCGTCTCCTTCTCCGATTGTTCCTCCTCTTCCTCCGGCGCAATGCGGTGCAGGGCGAGCGCTTCCGGGCCGAGCTCCTCTCCGGGCGAGAGCGCCAGCGCGCGCTCGAGGATGTTTTCGAGCTCGCGCACGTTCCCGGGGAAGTCATATGCCATCAGCTCCTGGAGCGCGCTCGCCGAGAGCCGGGGCGGCGGAACCCCGTTCTGCGCCGCGAGGCGCTGCAGGATGTGCGCCGCGACGAGCGGAATGTCGTCACGGCATTCACGCAGCGGCGGCATAGTGAGGTCCACCACGTTCAGGCGGTAATAGAGGTCGCGGCGGAAGCGCCCCGCCTCCACCATGCCCGCGAGGCTCTGGTTGGTCGCGCAAATGATGCGCACGTCGACCGGCTCCTCCTGCGTCGAACCCACCTTGCGCACGCGCCGCTCCTGAATCGCGCGCAGCAGCAGCACCTGCGTGTGCAGCGGCAGCTCCGCGATCTCGTCGAGGAACAAGGTGCCGCCGTGCGCAGCCTGGAAGAAGCCGTCGCGGTCCTCGGTAGCACCGGTGAAAGCGCCCTTGCGGTAGCCGAAAAGCTCGCTTTCGACGAGCGTATCGGGGATCGCACCGCAGTTCACCGGCACGAACGGCTTTTCGCGGCGCGGCCCGTTTTCGTGGATGAGACGCGCGGCCAGCTCCTTGCCGCTGCCCGACTCGCCCGAGATGTGCACTGGCGCCTGGGTGCGCGCAAGCTTGGCGATCAGGCTGCGCACGCGGACGAGGGGGGCGCTTTCGCCGAGGAGCTGGCGACCCGCGCCCTCCGCCGCGGGCTCGGCGCTCTCGGGCAGCGACAGCGCGGACTTCACCAGCGCGCGCAGCTGCTCCAGCCCCACGGGCTTCGACACGTAGTCGAACGCCCCCGCCTTGAGCGCGGCCACGGCGTTCTCGGCGCTGCCGTACGCGGTGATGACCGCGACCGGCAGGTCGGCGGGCAGCGCGCTGATGTGCCGCACGAGCTCGAGCCCCTCCCCGTCGGCGAGCCGCATGTCGGTAAGGCACAGGTCATAACGATCGGCCTTCAGGCGCTCCTTCGCCTCGGCGATCGAGCCGACCGCATCGACACCGAGGCCCATCCGCGCGAGCGTGAGCTCGAGCAGCACGCGGATGTCGGGTTCGTCGTCGACGACGAGCACGCGGCGCGAGGTCTGCGCCACCCGGCGCTCGGGGCGACGGCTCACGCGGGCGCTCTCACGCCGGCTTCACCTGGCGGCAGCGCATGCGAAAGTGCGCGCCCGCGCCATCGTTCACGTATTCGAGCGTCGCACGGTTGGCCGCACAGAGCTCGCGCGCGAGGTACAAGCCAAGCCCGGTGCCCTTCGCCTCGGTGGTGAAGAAAGGCTCGAACAGCTGCGTGCGGATCGCCGGCGGTACCCCGGGTCCGTTGTCGATCACCGAGAGCTCGACGCGGTCGGCGTAGCCGTCGAGCCGGATGCGGATCGCGCCCGGCTCGGCGCGCGCGTAGCGCGCGGCGTTGCGCAGCAGGTTCCACATCACCTGGTGGAGGTGTTCGCGGTCGAACTCGATCCACGACTCGCGTCGCGTCTCGAGGCGGATGCGCTCGGCCGGGATACGCTCGTTGGCGACGAACTCGGCGACGAAGGCGCCGAGCCAGGCGTGCAGGCTGAACGGCGCGGCCGAGACCCGGTCGCGCTTGTTAAGCTGCAGGACGTCCGACACCAGGCGCTCGAGGCGCCCGGCGTTGTCGCGGATGATGCGGGTCAGGCGCTCGCGATCATCGCTGCGCTTCTCCTCGCTCAGGAGCTCGATGGCATGGCTGATGGCGGCGAGCGGGTTGCGGATTTCATGGGCGATGTTGGCGGTCAGCCGGCCGAGCGCGGCGAGCTTGAGCTGCTGCGCCTGCTCGCGAGCGCGCGTCGTGTCCTCCACCAGCAGCACCGAGAATTCCTCGGCGCCGCGCTCGAGCGGGCGCACGCGGATGTCGCGCCCGCCAACCTCGATCTCCGCGCTGCCGGCAAAGCCGGGGACGAGACTCTCGATTCTCGCATTGAGCAGGTTCGCCGCGCCGAGGAGCTGCTGCGCCTGGGGGTTGTGCTGCACCACGCGGCCGGCGCGGTCGAGCACCAGGACCCCCTCGTTCATGTCTTCGATCACGAGCTGGTTGACCCGCGTCTGCGTCGCGAGCTCGCGCCCGCGCTGACGCGCGAGGCGCTCGTTCGCGGCTACGCGCGCGGCGAGCCAGCTCGTCACGCCCGCGATGGCGAAGTAGCCGATGGCAAGCAGTGCCGGCTGCAGGAAGCCCGCCGTGGGTAGGTCGTGCCCAAGCACCCAGTAGCTCTGCTCGAGGAGCAGCGCGATGCTCGCGAGCGCGGCATATAGATACGTGAGCCGCCGCGGTGCCACGATGGCCGCACCGGTGAGCGAGATGAGCAGCATCACGCCGAGCCCGCTCTTGATGCCGCCGCTCGCGTACATGAGCAGCGTGATGGCCACGATGTCGAGGCACACGTAAAGGGAAACCTGCAGCTCGAACTTGTGGCGCAGCTCGCGCAGCATGGCATGGAGGGCGACGGCGCAGACCAGGTACCCGGCGGCGAAGTAGCGGAAAAGCTCGACGCTTCTCGCGCCGGGGTTGACCGCGTCCTGGTACAGCAGCGCGGTGCCGAGAAACACAGCGGCAAGCGCGATACGGTAGTAACTGAAGTAACGCAGCGAGATCCAGAACGCCTCCGGAATGCGCTCCTCCGGCGGCAGGAACACTTCCGGCAGCGTGGCCGAGCCGCCGCGCATCGAGGCTTCCATCAGGAGCTGCCCGCGGAGCCGCCTGCGCCGAGCCGCGCGTGCTCGGCGCCGCAATACAGGCGTCCACCCGCTTCTCGCGCCTCGGCGCGCGGAAGATACGTGCCGCAGCGCGCGCAGGCCACAAGATCGGCTGGAATCGGAGGCGATTGCTTCTTCTCCACTCGGCTCGCGCGCCATGCTCGCCGCAGGAGCCACGCGGCGATCACGACCAGAAGGACGAGGACGACGAGGCGGCCCATGGCCGGATTATCTACCGGGAAGGAAAACGATGGTCGGGGCGACTGGATTTGAACCAGCGACACCTGCGTCCCGAACGCAGTACTCTACCAGGCTGAGCTACGCCCCGACTTGGGTAGGTGACCGGGTCACGGCGAAGGACGCCAATTCTAACAAAGCGCGCTTGTACGTAGACGCGGGAAGGTCGGCGATCGCGCGCCGCGCGACCTCGGCCTCGAGCTCTGCCGCGGCGCGCGCGTAATCGAGCGCGCCGCAGGCGTGAATCGCTTGCAGCACCCGGCTGAAATCGTCGCGCCCGCCTTCGGCGATGGCCTTGCGCACCAGGGCCGCCTGGTCGGGGCTGCCGCAGCGCATGGTGTAGATGAGCGGCAAGGTAGGCTTGCCCTCGGCAAGGTCGTCGCCCAAGCTCTTGCCGATGTCGCCGCTATAGTCGAGCACGTCGTCGACCAGCTGGAAAGCGGTGCCGACATGGCGGCCGTACTGGGCAAGCGGTTCTTCGAGACTCTCGTTTTTTGAAAGCACGGCCGCGAGGCGTGCCGCCGCCTCGAATAGCTTCGCGGTCTTGCGCCGGATCACCTCTAGGTAGCGCGCCTCGTCGACCTCCGGGTCATGGCTACCCATGAGCTGCATCACCTCGCCCGCGGCGATCGTGTTGGTCGCCTCGGCGAGCACCTGCATCACGCGCATATCGTCGAGCTCTACCATCATCTGGAACGCACGCGAATAGAGGAAGTCACCCACCAGCACCGCGGCGGCGTTGCCGAACGCGGCGTTGGCGGTGGTGCGGCCGCGACGCAGATCGGAAGCATCGACGACGTCGTCGTGCAGCAGGGTGGCGGTGTGGATAAACTCGACCACCGCCGCGAGCGGCAGGCGCGCCTCGGAACGGTTGCCGACGGCGCCGCAGGCAAGGAGCAGCAGCGTGGGCCGCAGCCGCTTGCCGCCAGAGGCGACGAGATACTGCGCCACCTGGCGCACCAACGCGACATCGGAGTCTAGGCGGCGTTGAATCAGCGCATCAACCGCCGCCATGTCCTCCGCGACCGGCGCCAGCATGGACACCAAGCTCATGATTACCTTATAATTCCAGGTCTTTTTGGACGCAAGAGAATTTCCATGTATGCAGTGATCAAGTCTGGCGGCAAGCAATACCGCGTCGAAGCCGGCAAGCAGGTGCGCGTCGAATCTTTGGTCGCGGACGTCGGTTCCGCGGTGGCATTCGACGAGGTGCTGCTCGTCGGGAGCGGCGACGCCGTGAAGGTGGGCACGCCGCTCGTCTCGGGCGCCAAGGTGAAGGGAACCGTCGTGGCGCATGGACGGGCCGACAAGGTGAAGATCTTCAAGTTGCGCCGCCGCAAGCATTCCCAGAAAACCCAGGGACATCGGCAGAACTACACCGAGGTCCGCATCGACGATATCCAAGGTTAGTCATGGCACACAAGAAGGCGGGCGGAAGCTCCAGAAACGGGCGTGATTCGAAGGCGAAGCGGCTGGGCGTCAAAGTTTACGGCGGCGAACGCGTGAACGCCGGACAGATCCTGGTGCGCCAGCGCGGCACGCGCGTGCACGCCGGCGCGAATGTCGGCATCGGGCGGGACCACACCCTGTTTTCGCGCGTGACCGGCCACGTTAAGTACGCCGTGCGCGGAGAAGACCAAAAGAACACCGTGAGCGTAATAGCGGAAAGCTCGCCGGCTTAGCCGGTCCCGTTCTACAGAAAGCCCTATCGCAGCGAGATAGGGCTTTTTTGTTTCCGGCACGGGCTTTCTTGTTTCCGGCACATGAAGTTCATAGACGAAGCGAAGATCGAGGTGCACGCCGGTAAGGGCGGCGACGGCGCGGCCACGTTCCGGCGCGAGAAGTACATCCGCTACGGCGGTCCGAACGGCGGCGACGGCGGCCGCGGCGGCAGCGTGTGGGCGCGCGCCGACCGCAACATCAACACGCTGGTGGACTACCGCTTCGCGCGCATCCACCGGGCGGAGAACGGGGTGCGCGGAATGGGTTCGGACTGCGATGGCCGCGCCGGCCGCGACCTGGAGCTGCGCTTCCCGGTGGGCACCGTAATCCACGACGCCGACGACGGTGCGCTGGTCGCCGACCTCGCGCAAGACGGCGCACGGGCGCTGCTCGCGCGTGGCGGGCAAGGCGGACTCGGCAACGTGCACTTCAAGTCCAGCGTGAACCGCGCCCCGCGTCAGTTCACGCGCGGCGCGCCCGGCGAGAGCCGCAACCTGGCGCTCGAGCTGCGCGTGCTGGCAGACGTCGGCCTGCTCGGCTTGCCGAACGCGGGCAAGTCGAGCTTTATCCGCGCAGTGTCGAGCGCGCGCCCGAAAGTCGCCGACTATCCGTTCACCACGCTTAATCCCTCGCTAGGGGTGGCGCGCGCCGGCGAAACGAGCTTCGTGCTCGCCGACATCCCTGGCCTCATCGAAGGCGCCTCCGAAGGCGCCGGCCTGGGTCACCAGTTCCTCAGGCACCTCGCGCGCACGCGGCTGCTGCTGCATGTCGTCGATGTGACCGAATCCGACCCGGCGCGCGACGTGCGGGTGATCGCCGGAGAGCTCAAGAAGTACGGCGAGGGCCTCGAGCGCAAGACGCGCTGGCTCATCTTCAACAAGATCGACGCGCTCGAGGATCCGGATGCCGCCATCCGGCGGGTGCTCTCGAAGTTGCGATGGAAGCGCCCCTGGTTCAAAGTCTCCGCCCTGAGCGGCGAAGGCTGCGCCGCGGTCGTGAAGGCGGTTGCCCGAGAGCTTTCGAAATGATCCGGGATGCGAAAACGCTCGTGGTGAAGGTCGGCTCGTCGCTCGTGACGAACGAGGGACGCGGGCTCGATGCGGCCGCCATAGGCCGCTGGGCCGCACAGGTCGCCGAGCTCCACAAGCTAGGGAGAAAGACGGTCCTCGTCTCGAGCGGGGCCATCGCGGAGGGCATGCAGCGGCTTGGCTGGTCCAGGCGCCCCCACGCCATGCACGAGCTGCAGGCCGCTGCTGCCGTCGGCCAGATGGGACTCGCGCAGTGCTATGAGAGCTGCTTCCGTGGCCACGGCCTGCACAGCGCCCAGGTGCTGCTCACCAACGCCGACATGGCGGACCGCCAGAGGTATCTCAACGCGCGCTCCACGCTGCGCACGCTACTCGGCCTGAACGTCATCCCGGTGATCAACGAGAACGACACCGTGGCCACCGACGAGATCAAGCTCGGCGACAACGACACGCTGGCGGCGCTCGTCACCAACCTCATCGAGGCCGACGCGCTCGTCATCCTGACCGATCAAGCGGGGCTGTTCGATGCCGATCCGCGCAAGCACCAGCATGCGAGGATCGTCGCGCAGGCCGACGCCTCCGATCCGCGGCTGGAAAGCCTGGCCGGCGGGGCGGGCAGCGCGCTCGGCAAGGGCGGCATGCTGACCAAAGTGCTGGCGGCGCGGCGCGCGGCGCGCAGCGGCGCCCACACCGTAATCGCTTCCGGCGCCGAGCCGGACGTGCTGGTCCGGCTTGCGCGCGGCGAGCGCATCGGCACGCTGCTCACTGCGCAGACCGTGCCCCTCGCGGCGCGCAAGCAGTGGCTCGCGGACCGCCTCGCCGTGAGCGGCCGGGTGCGGCTCGATGCCGGCGCCGTAAAGGCTTTGACGCGCGACGGCAAGAGCCTGCTGCCGATCGGCGTCACCGAGGTCGCCGGCGAGTTCAAGCGCGGCGAGGTGGTGGCGTGTCTCGATCCCGCGGGGCGCGAGATCGCGCGCGGGCTCGCGAACTATTCGTCCGCCGAAGCGCGCCAGATCATCCGCAGGCCCTCGGGCGAGATCGAGGCGATTCTCGGCTACGTGGATGAGCCCGAGCTCATCCACAGAGACAATCTGGTGCTGCTCTAGCGACGAGCGCCGCGCAGGGCGTAGATCGCCTGTTCCCGGCTGGCGACCGGCTCGCGGTACCGGCAGAAGTACTCGCGATAGAGCACCCGGTGCCAGGCCTGCATGCTGCCCGGCTGCATCGGCCGCCATGTGCTCTGGGTCATGCGCCAGCCGCGCTCCCGGCCGAGCGCGTAGACGCGCAGCTCGCCCGTTGTGCAACGCATGCCCTCGTAGCTTACGTTCTCCACCCCCGCCGGGCTGCGCGCCACCAGCGTGTAGCGCACGATGCCATCGGATCCAACGTTGATGGAATTGCCGTCGACAAAATAGCGGAAATCGCTGGTCGGCGTCGCCGAAAACTCGATCAGATCGCGATCGCTGGGGTAGGCGGGAAGCGAAAGCTCGTTTTCCGACGGCGGCAGGTTTTTTTCATGCTCGCGTTCCCAGTCGCTCTTCTCCTCGGTGCTACCGCAGGCGGCCGCAACGAGGCAAGCCACGGCGGCGAGCCGTTTCAAGCGAGGTCGCTCGCGAGCGCGGCGCGCACCTCGGGCTCGAGCTCCACGGCCGCGCGGTACTGCGCGTGGTCCACGCCGACCCGGACCGGGACCCCGTCGCGCACCCGCTCGCGCACCGCCGCGTCCAGCTCGAAGCGCAGGAAATGCACCGAGGAAGTCTTTTCCTCGTTCTCGCGCTCGAGATCCTCGTCGGCGATGGCGTACACGGGCTCGAGGTCCCCGACCCGAACCCAGACGCGGCGCTCGATCCCCTTCAACGCGGCCAGCATCCGGCGGCGCTCGTCGGGTTCGGGGTACTCGATCATCATGGTCGCCTTCCAGTTGCCGCCGTCGGGCACCAGCGGGTTATACGCGTCGAGCTCGTGCTGTATGCCCTCCTCCTCGAAGATGCGCTCGATGCGCAGCATCTCCTGTACCTGGTAGCGGACGGTGAGCTCGTCCTCGAACTGCAGCGTGAGGTTGCCGCCGAGGTGGACGGTGCGGCGCTTCTTGTGCTCCATCACCTTGGCGCGGAACTGACTGCGCTGCTTGGCGTAGGCCTCGAGCGATAGCAGGGATTCGCGACCGATCATGGGCCCACGATAGCGGTGGCGCGACTCGGGATCAAATCGGAAAAGCCGATTCGGCCGATTGACAGGCTTTATTTGATGGCCGCCTCGATCTCGGAAAACGTGCGCGCCACCTCACCGCCGGTGGCGACCGAGACCCCAAGCTGCCGTGCGACCTGAGAAAGCGAGAAAATGCCGCATACCCTGTGCTCGCCATCGGCGACCAGCGCGTGCTGCCGTCCGGCGCGGCGCAGCGTCTCCAGCACATGGCCGACCCTAGCCGCAGCTGCGTCCTCGAGGGCGATGACTTCGACTTGCTCGGCGGGGATCATTACGTCGGCCACGGTGAGCTCGTCGCGGCGCATGGCGCGCCCAGTCGCCACCCGCATGGCGCGCTCGCCCAGGATGTCGGTCGCGCTGATCACGCCAAGCACGTGCTCCTGGTCGTCGATCACGAGTAGTAGCCGCACGCCGCGCGCGATCATGAACTCGTTCGCGCCGGCGAGCGGGGCCTGCGGGCGGATGGTGGCCGGCGTCGTGCGCCTGAGGTCCGTCATCACTTCCAGGGCGGGCGACTCGATCGAGACTTTCGCCGCCTGCGCCTGCGACGGCCGCCGTATACGCGCTCCTGCACCGAGCTCGCGAATAGGCAGGGCGTCGTACTCCCGGTCCATGGAACGAAGGCCTACCCCGCTACCGGCTGCGCTCTCTGCGCCCGGCCGCGACGACCGGCCACGAGATAGCGGTGCAGCTCAATCAGCGCCTGGCGGTACACGTCGCGCTTGAAGTCGATTACCGCCTCGAGCGGGACCCAGTAGTCCTGCCAGCGCCAGGCGTCGAACTCCGGGTGGCCGCTCGCCCGGAGCTTCACATCGCAGTCGCGCCCCACCATGCGCAGCAGGAACCAGATCTGCTTTTGCCCGCGGTACGCCGCGCCTCTCGAGTCACGATTCCGGCGTGCCCAGCGCTCGGGCACTTCGTAGCGCAGCCATTCGCGCGTGCGGCCGAGGATGCGCACGTGGCTGCGCAGCAGGCCGATCTCCTCCTCGAGCTCGCGGTACATGGCCTGCAGGGGCGTCTCGCCTAGCTTGATGCCGCCTTGCGGAAACTGCCAGGCGTGCTGATTCACGCGCTTGCCCCAGAACACCTCGTTCCTCTGGTTGGCAAGGATAATGCCGACGTTCGGACGGTAGCCTTCCTTGTCGAGCATGGGCCGGACCGCCTTCAGTTAGAATCCTCGGACGATTTTTCCACAGCCCACCGTTAAAGACAACGCCGGCAGAAGCGCCGGTGTACGGCAGACAACGCCGGCAAGAAGCGCCGGTGTACGGCAGACAACGCCGCTGCGGGCGCGATGAAAACCTCGAAGTGAAAACCTCGAAGTTCTTTCTCTCGACGCAGAAGGAAAGCCCGGCTGAAGCCGAGGTCGTGAGCCACCGCCTCATGCTGCGCGCGGGGATCATCCGGCGCGTGGCCGCCGGAATCTACACCTGGCTGCCGCTCGGCATGCGCGTGGTCCAAAAGGTGGCGGGGATCATCCGCGAGGAAATGAACCGCGCCGGCGCCCTCGAGCTCGCCATGCCGGTGGTCCAGCCCGGGGAGCTGTGGCAAGAGTCGGGGCGCTGGCAGGCCTATGGGCCGGAACTTTTGCGCTTTCGCGACCGCCACGAGCGCGAGTTCGTGATCCAGCCGACCTCGGAGGAAGTGATCACCGAGCTCGCCCGCGCCGAGCTCAAGAGCTACCGGCGCCTGCCTGTGCATTTTTACCAGATCCAGACCAAATTTCGCGACGAGCGCCGGCCGCGCTTTGGCATCATGCGCGCGCGGGAATTCATCATGAAGGACGGATACTCATTCCATGCCGACCACGCGGATCTCGAGCGCGAGTACCGCAACATGCACGAGACCTATACCCGGATCTTCAACCGGCTCGGCCTGCGTTTCCGCGCCGTAGCAGCCGATCCCGGCGCGATCGGCGGCACCGGTTCGCACGAGTTTCATGTCCTCGCCGACTCCGGCGAGGACGCGATCGCCTTCTCGCCCGATTCCGACTACGCGGCAAACGTGGAATTGGCCGAAGCAATCACCGCCGAAAAGCGCAAAGCGCCGACTCAGGCAATGCAAAAGGTTTCCACGCCCGGCAAGACGACCTGCGAGCAGGTTGCGCAGCAGCTGAAGCTTGGACTGCAACAGACGGTAAAAGCCGTCGCCGTCATGCACGAGGAGGATTTCTATCTGCTCCTCATCCGCGGCGATCACACGCTGAACGAGATCAAGACGCAAAAGCTCGTCGGAGCGTTCCGCTTCGCCACCGATGGGGAGATTCAGCAATTCCTTGGCTGCAAAGCGGGCTACATCGGCCCGGTCGGAGCCAGAGCGAAGGTGATCGCCGACCGTGCGGTCTCGGCGATGAGCGATTTCGTATGCGGGGCCAACGAGGAAGGGTTCCACTTGAGCGGTGTCAACTGGGGTCGCGACCTGCCCGAGCCCCGGGTGGCCGACATCCGCAACGTGGTCGCGGGCGATCCCAGCCCGGACGGCAGGGGGAGGCTCGAGATCGCGCGCGGCATCGAGGTCGGGCATATTTTCCAGCTGCGCACCAAGTATTCCGAGAGCATGAAGGCGACCTTCCTGGAGCAGGACGGAACCGCGAGAGCGTTCGAGATGGGCTGCTACGGCATAGGCGTGACGCGCATCGTAGCCGCGGCGATCGAGCAAAATCACGATGGGCGCGGGATAGTATTTCCCGCGCCCATCGCGCCGTTCCAGGCGTGCCTGGTGCCGATCGGCTACCACAAGAGCCCGCCGGTGCGCGACGCCGCGGAGCGGCTTTACGGCGAGATGCTGCAGGCCGGGATCGATGTCCTCATGGATGATCGGGAAGAGCGTCCCGGGGTGCTGTTCGCCGACATGGAGCTCGTCGGCATTCCGCATCGCGTGGTGCTCTCCGAGCGCGGCCTCGCCGCCGGCAACGCCGAATACAAGGGCCGGCGCGACGACAAGCCGCAGGACCTGAAGCTCGATGCAGCAGTGGATTTCCTCAGGCAACGGCTGGCGTGAGATCGTTCATCGCGCTCCTTCTCTTCTGGCCGCTCGGCGCGCTCGGCGGCGCGCAGATCTATGAGCCGCTCGCCGACAGCGTGCGCCAGCGGCTCTCGTCCATGGTCGCGGACCGCGCGCCGGCGTCGGTGCATTTCCGCGAGGCCGCCGATGGGCAGCGCTGGCTCGCCGAGATGGGGCGGCGTCTCGAGCGGCGCATCCCCGATCGCCAGCAGCGTCTGGAGCTACTGCGCACCGTGCAGTACGAGGCGACGCGGGCCGGTCTCGACCCCCAGCTCGTGCTCGGCGTCATCGAGGTCGAGAGCGCATTTCGCAAGTACGCCGTATCGCGCGCCGGCGCGCGCGGCTACATGCAAGTGATGCCGTTCTGGGTCAAGCTGATCGGACAGCCGACCCACAATCTGTTCCACCTGAGAACGAACATAGCCTACGGCTGCGCCATCCTGCGCCACTACCTAGACCTCGAAAAGGGCGACTATTACCGGGCGCTCGGCCGCTACAACGGCAGCCTCGGGAAATCGGAGTATCCGCATCTAGTGCTCGGCGCCTGGCGCGGACGGTGGAAATACGAAGGACCGACGGCCATGAACGACCGACGGCTTGACGCGCGCCCGACGTGATCGCTCGTCTGCTCGAGCGCAACCCGCGCCTCTCCCATTGGCTCTACGGCTTTACGCCGCCCGAGCGCGGCACGGTCGAGCTCGTGCACCGGCGCGTGTATATCGTGCCGGCACGGCTCGGATGGTATTTCGGCGGCACGCTTGTCGTGCTGCTCGTGGGCTCGATCAATTACGCGCTTTCGCTCGGCTTCGCGCTCACTTTCCTGCTCGCGGGCCTGGGCCTGGCCGGTATGGTGCATACCGCGCGCAACCTCGCCCGCATCGCGGTCGGCGCCGGGCGGGCCGAGCCGGTGTTCGCCGGTGAGTCGGCGCAGTTTCGTCTCTATCTAGACGGGCGCGCCGCCTTCGACCGGCCGGCGATCCTTGCCCGCCACGTCGCGTCCGGCTCCCAACTCGTGGTGGACATCCCGCCGCGCAGTACCGCCGAGGTGGTACTCGCGGTGCCCGCGCCGAGGCGAGGGCAGCTCGCCCTTGGCCGCGTGATGCTCGAGACGCGCTTTCCTCTCGGTCTGTTTCGCGCCTGGAGCTACATCGAGCCCGATGTGCGTTGCGTGGTGTACCCGCGCCCCGAGCGCTCGCCGCTCCCGCCTGCCAGCGGCGAGGCGGCCGCGGGCGCGCTGCGCACGCAGACGTCGGGAAACGACGATTTCGCCGGCCTGCGCGGCTACCAGCGCTCGGATTCACCGCGCCACATAGCGTGGAAGGCAGTGGCGCGAAGCGAGAACATGCTGACCAAGCAGTTCACCGGCGAGGCGGCGGCGGAGCTTTGGCTTGATGAGCGGCTGCTGCCCGCCGGTCTGGGGCTGGAGCAGCGCCTGTCCCGGCTCGCCGGGTGGGTGCTCGCCGCCGAGCAGGCCGGCGCGCACTACGGGCTGCGCCTGCCCGCCGTGGAAATCGCGCCGGGCCGGGGCGATGCGCACCGCGCCGCGTGCCTGCAGACGCTCGCGCTCTACGCATTGCCATGAAGCATCCGCTCGCCCCGGAAGCGCGACAGGTCAGCGGCAGTGATCTCGCCTGGCTGATCGCTTCGCTCGCCCTGGTGATGGCGCCGCACGCGATGCGCGCGCCCTGGTGGCTCACGCTGCTCACCCTGTGCCTCTATGGCTGGCGCATGTACTTCGCGCTGAATCGAGAACCCCTGCCCTCGCGTTGGCTCGTGCTCGGCGTCGCCGCGGTCGCGATGCTCGGCGTATGGGTCGAGTTCCGCACGCTGTTCGGCCGACAGCCCGGGATCCTGCTGCTCATGCTGTTCTCGGGGCTGAAGCTGCTCGAGACTCGCACCCATCGCGACGGCGCGATGGCCGCGTTTCTGGGCTACTTCCTGGTCATCACGAACTTTCTGTATACCCAGACCATCCTCACCGCGGCGGCGATGTGCGCCGCGCTTTTCGTGCTTACGGCGACGCTCGTCCGGTTCGCCGCGCCGCAGCGTGCCGCGCGCGCCAACTTGCGCACAACGGCTTTGCTGCTTGCCCACGCCGCGCCCGCCGCGCTCGCGCTCTTTCTCCTTTTCCCGCGCGTGCAAGGGCCGATGTGGGGGCTGCCGCAGGACGCCTACGCCGGCATGACCGGGCTTTCGGACACCATGACCCCGGGAGCGCTGTCCAGCCTGGCGCTGTCCGATTCGATCGCATTCCGCGCCGAGTTCCAGGGCGCGTCACCGCCGCAACCAGTCCGCTATTGGCGCGGCCCGGTGCTGTGGGACTTCGACGGCCGCACCTGGAGCATCGGGCCGACCTTCCTCCTTGACTTCGTGCCGCCGCGCGGCGGCAGCGCCTCGTACCGCTACGAGATCGTGCTCGAGCCGCACAACCGGCATTGGCTGTTCGCCCTCGAGACGGCGGCCAACCTGCCCGAGCGCGGCGCGCGCATAAGCTACGACGGCCAGATCTTGGCGAGCGCACCGGTGCGTGCGCGCATGCGCTACGAGCTTGTCTCGGTGATCGCGCCGGAGTCGCAGCCGAACGTAGCCGCTGGGGCCGTGCGCCGCGCGCTGCGCCTGCCCGACGGTTTCAATCCGCGCGCTAGAGCGCTCGCTGCGCAGTGGCGTGCAGCCTCGGGCGACGACGCGGAAGTAGTCGCGCGCGCGGTGGCGTTCCTGCGCGGGGGCGGCTACGCATACACGCTCGAGCCGCCGCTCCTCGGCGAGCACTCGGTCGACGAGTTCCTGTTCTCCACCAAAGCCGGGTTCTGCGAGCACTTCGCCTCCGCCTTCGTGTTCGTGATGCGCGCCGCCGGCGTGCCGGCCCGCGTCGTCACTGGCTATCAGGGCGGCGAGCTCAATCCCGTGGATAGCATCATCACTGTGCGCCAGTCGGACGCGCACGCGTGGGCGGAGGTGCTGCTCCCAGGCCGCGGCTGGGTGCGCGTCGACCCGACCGCGGCGGCGGTGCCGGGCCGCCTGGAGTCGGGCATGGCGCGCGCGGTGCCGCAGGCCGAAGCCTTGCCGCTCCTCATGCGACCGCAGCTTGAGTGGCTGCGCGGCCTGCGCGACCGCTGGGAGGCCGTGGCGCACAAATGGAATGTCTGGGTGCTCGGCTACAACCCCGAGCGGCAGCGCGACCTGATGGCGAGCTTCGGCATGGGCGACGCGGACTGGCGCTCGCTCACGGCGATGCTGTTCGCCTTCCTCGGCACCATGACGCTGGGCCTCCTCGCCTGGTCGCTCAAGCGCCTTGCGCGTCCAGACCCGGTGCAGCAGGCGTGGCGCGCCTTCTGCGACAAGCTCGCGGTGCGCGGCGTCGAGCGCGCACCCTCTGAAGGGCCGCGCGACTACGCCGCGCGCGCTGCGCGTGCTCTGCCCGCCGCGCGGCGCAGCATCCTGCGCATCGGCGCGCTCTACATCGGGCTGCGCTACGGCGCGCAAGACACGCAGTCGGCGGTGACCCGGCTGCGTAAACTGGTACGCGAATTTTGATCCGGGTGCTCATAGCTCTCGCGGTGTGCGTACCGGCGCTTGCCCAGGCGTCCTACGCCGAGCGGCCCGAGGTGGAAGCCTTCGTGCGCGAGCTCGCCCGGCGCCACGGCCTGGAGGAGAACGAGCTGAAGCGCGTGTTCGAGCGGGCACAGCGTCTCGACCCCGTGCTCGAGGCGATCGCCCGCCCGGCTGAGCGCGTGCGCACGTGGGAGGAGTACCGCGCGCTTCTCATTACCGAGCGGCGCATCGCCGAGGGCGTGGAGTTCTGGAAAAAGCACCGCCGCACGCTCGAGCGGGCCGAACGCAAGTATGGCGTGGCGCCGGAATACGTGGTCGCCATCATTGGCGTAGAAACCTTCTACGGACGCAATACCGGAAGCTGGCGCGTGGTGGATGCGCTCACCACGCTCGCGTTTGACTATCCGCCGCGCGCCGGATTCTTCCGCAGCGAGCTAGAGAACTACCTCCTGATGGCGCGCGAAGCCGGAATCGACGTCTTCTCGGTGCGCGGCTCCTACGCCGGCGCCATCGGCATCCCGCAATTCATGCCGAGCAGCGCGCGGCGCTATGCCGTCGACTTCGACGGCAACGGCACTATCGACTTGCAGAAGAGCCGCGCCGACGCCATCGGCAGCGTGGCCAACTTCCTCAAGGCGCACGGCTGGGAGCGGGACGCCGACGTGGCGGTCCAGGCGCGCGTCCCGGACGAAGGCTGGCGCGCCTTTGCCAACGGCCGCTTCGAGCCCAAGCACTCGCTCACCGAGCTGCGCCAAGCCGGCATCGGCTTCGATTCTCCGCAGCCCGCGGGCGCCGCGGGTACCGTGGTGGAGCTGCCGAACGCCGAGCGGCCGAGCGAGTTCCGCGTGGCCCTGCGCAACTTCCACGTCATCACGCGCTACAACCGCAGCGCGTTATACGCCGCCGCCGTCGCAGACCTCGCGCTCGAGCTAAAGAGGAACTACGACCTGGGCAGGTAGAGCAGCGGGTCGACCGCGGCGGCGCCCTTGCGGATCTGGAAGTGAAGCTTGTCGCCCAGCTCTGCGATTTTCTGGCCCCGCGTCACGTTCTGCTGCTCCTTCACCAGAATGTCGCGGTTATGCGCATAAACCGTGATATAGCCCTGGTCGTGTTTGATCACGATCAGCTTGCCTAGCCCAGGGATACCGCTGCCGACGTAGGTGACGCGCCCAGCGGCCGCAGCGATCACCGGGTCGCCGCTCCTGCCCTCGATGTCGATGCCCTTTTGCCGTGGCTCGGCGAAGCCGGCGACGACCTTGCCTTTCACCGGCCAGGCGAACGTGAGTGGATGGACTTCGAGCTTCGGTTCCTCACTCGCGACGGCTTTCGGCTCTGGCGCGGCAGGTCGCTGCTCTGCAGCGAGCGGTTTCTGCTCGCCGGGAACCGATGCCAGCGGCCGCGACTCGATTCGGCTGTCTGGCCGGCCGCTACCTACGATCACGGCCGGTTGCACCGGCGGCTTGACGCGCAACAACTGTCCGACGCTGAGCTTGGTCGGATCGTCGAGCGAGTTCCATTGCGCGATGTCGCGGTAATCGTGGCCGTGATCCAGGGCAATGCTGTAAAGCGTGTCGCCTCGCTTCACGGCATAGAAACCCTCTGGCGTCGCCGCTGGCGCTGGTGCTGGTGCCGGTGACGGGGTTGCCGGCTGTACGGCGGCCTGTACTTTAGGCGCCTGGGCTCGCGGCGGCGGACGGCGGTCTTCCACCGGCGCGGCCCGTCGCTGTGGAGCGCAGCCGACGGCGAACGCCAGTATCACCAACACCGCAATCGCTCTCATGCCTTACCCGCCTCCATGGGCACGAACCGCACCGCGTCGAGCTCCGACTCGACGAAGCCGCGGCCGCTGCGCTCGACCAAAAGCAGCCGCTGGCCGCCGCCCGATGCGAGCGGCAGCACCATTCTGCCACCGGGAGCGAGCTGCCGGAGCAGCGCCTCGGGCAGGCGCGGCGCCGCTGCGGCGACGATGATGGCCTGGAACGGGGCCGCACCTTCCAGCCCGGCATAGCCGTCGCCATGGGCGAGGCGCAGGTTCTTGAGCCGCAGCGCGAGTAGGTTGCGCCGCGCGCGTTCAAGCAGGCCTTTAATCCGCTCTATCGAGTACACCTCGAGGAAGACGTGCGCCAGCACCGCCGCCTGATAACCGCAGCCGGTGCCGACCTCCAGCACCTTCTGGGGCGTTTGCTTCTTGATCAGAAGCTCCGTCATCCGGGCGACGACGTACGGCTGCGAGATGGTCTGACCGAAGCCGATCGGCAGCGCGGTGTCCTCGTAGGCGCGGCTCGCGAGCGCTTCCTCGATGAAAAGATGGCGTGGCACCGAAGCCATGGCAGCTAGCACACGCTCGTCGCGGATGCCTTGGTCGCGCAGGCGCTGGACCATGCGCGCACGCGTGCGTTGCGAGGTCATCCCCAGGCCCGCGGCGCTTTTCACGTCCCAATCCACTCCGCTAAGCCGGGCAGCTGCGTGTTGTGCGTGAGATCCATGCGCAGCGGAGTCACCGAGACGCGGCCCGCCTCAACCGCGTGGAAATCGGTGCCCGGGCCGGCCTCGGCGGCACCGCCGGCGGGCCCGATCCAGTACGCGGTTTCGCCGCGCGGGGTTTGCAGCTTCACCACCGGCTCGGCCTTGTGCCGGCGCCCGAGCCGCGTGATTTCCACGCCACCGAGCATCGCAGGCGAGACGTCGGGAACGTTGATGTTGAGCAGGACCGGCTCGGAGAACGGCTTGCGTCGCAGGCGCTCCACGATCTGCAGCGCGATGCCGATCGCGCTCTCGAAATGCTCGCCGGTCTTGCTGGTCAGCGAGACGGCCAGGGACGGAATGCCGAGGAGGTAGCCCTCGGCGGCGGCGGCGACGGTACCGGAATAGATCGTATCGTCGCCCATGTTGGCGCCGAGGTTGACGCCTGAAACGATCACGTCGGGAAGGAAATCAAGCAGCCCGGTGACCGCGATGTGTACGCAGTCGGTCGGAGTCCCGTTTACGGAGAAATAGCCGTTGGGCGCGCGCCTCACGGTGAGCGGCCGATCGAGCGTGAGCGAGTTGGACGCGCCCGAGCGGTCGCGCTCCGGCGCCACCACGGTCACCTCGCCGAGCTGGCGCAGCGCCTCGGCGAGCAGCGTAATGCCCGGCGCGAAGTAGCCGTCGTCGTTGGAGACCAGAATCCTCACACGGAGGATTCTAGCGATGCTATTTCTTGAGCAGCGAGCGCAGCATCCAGGCGTTTTTCTCGTGCATCTGCATCCGCTGCGTCAGCAGGTCGAGCGTCGGCTGGTCGTCCGCCTTCTCGGCGAGCGGCAGCACGTCGCGCGCAGTCTTGACCACCGCCTCCTGCCCCTCGATCAGGAGCTTCACCATCTGCTCGGCTTTCGGCACCCCGGGCGTCTCCTTCACGCGCGAAAGCTCGAGGTATTCGCGGTACGTACCGGGAGCGTAATGGCCGAGCGAGCGGATGCGCTCGGCGACCAGATCGATCGCGTTCCATGCCTCGGTGTACTGCTCCATGAACATCTGGTGCAGCGTCTGGAACATCGGGCCTTCGACGTTCCAGTGGAAGTTGTGCGTCTTGAGATAGACGACGTAGGTGTCGGCGAGCAATCGCGATAAACCCTTCGCGATCGCCGCGCGGTTTTGCGCGGAAATTCCGGTATCCATGCTGCTCCTTTCAGCCTAGAGGAGCCAAGATAGACGCCGAAGGGCGGCCGCGCCAATGGTATTTGCCGATCCGCCGGTTTGGCGGAATCTATGCAAAGCTGGTCGGGGCGGTGAGATTTGAACTCACGACCACCGGCACCCCATGCCGGTACGCTACCAGACTGCGCTACGCCCCGAGGATGCGCATTCTACCCCTGCAGCTGGTCGAGAACCGCGCGCAGCTCGCGCTTGATGGCGGCGACATCGACGCCGCTGCCCGGAACGACGCGCAGCTCCCGCGGCGCGGACGGCTCCGGTCTTTCGTCGGACGTTTCCACGCGAGCGTTGTCCAGCCGATTGCGCGCACCGCTGATCGTGAAGCCCTCCTCGTACAGAAGCTGCCGAATGCGGCGGATGAGCAAGACCTCATGGTGCTGGTAGTAGCGGCGGTTGCCGCGCCGCTTCACGGGCTTCAGTTGGGTGAACTCCTGCTCCCAGTAGCGCAGCACGTGCGGCTTGACGCCGCACAGCTCGCTCACCTCGCCGATGGTGAAGTAGCGCTTCGCCGGAATCGGCGGGAGCTCAGCTTTCCTGCGACTTGGCTCCATGACGCGCCTTCTCGACCATCGCCTTCAGTTTCTGGCTGGCATGGAAGGTGACGACCCGGCGGGCGCTGATCGGGATCTCCTCGCCGGTCTTCGGATTGCGGCCGGGGCGCTGCGGCTTATCGCGGAGCTGGAAGTTACCGAAGCCGGAGAGCTTGACGCTCTCGCCGCGCTCGAGCGCTCCCCGGATCTCCTCAAAAAACGCCTCGACCATATCCTTGGCCTCGCGCTTGTTCAGGCCGACCTTCTCGAACAGGAGGTCGGCCAGCTCGGCCTTAGTCAACGTCATCACTTAGCTCCCCTGATTTCCCTTTTATGTACGGAGAGTTGCAGAGAATTTGCGGCTCAGCAGGGCGACCAGCGCATCGCGGGCAGCGTCTGCCTCCGCATCCGTAAGGGTTCGTTCAGTATGTTGCATAACTACCCGGAAAGCAAGGCTTTTTTTCCCCGCCGGAAGCTCGGCGCCGCGATAGAGGCTGAACAGGCGCACGGTGCGCACAATGGCCGGTTTCTCCGCTTGGAGAGCCTCAATAACGGCCTGGACAGGGGTTCCGGCGTCGAAAAGCAACGCTATGTCGCGAAGCACAACAGGTTGGTCAGAAGGGACCTTGGGGCTGGGTAGCGGTACGGCCTGCAACGGCTCTGCATCTACCTCGAAAACCACGGGCGGTTGAGGCAGCGCGTACTTTTGCTGCCACCTCGGATGGAGCTCTCCGATCCAGCCGACGTTAGCCCCGTCCAGAACCACGCGCGCTGAGCGGCCAGGGTGAAATGCCGCATGCGCTGCAGGCTCAAACGAGGCCGCGAGCGGGGCAAGCATGCTTTCCAGGTCTGCTTTGACGTCGTAGAAGTCCACCGGCCGCGGCGGCACATCCCACTGCTCCGGCAACATCGGGCCATACGCCGCCGCAGCAATCCGCACCGGCTGGTGCAGCCCGCCGACGCTGAGCGGGCCGTCCTTCGCGCCGGCATCGCGCAGGAATACGCGGCCGACTTCGAACACCCGGATTCGCGGCACCTTGCGGGCCTGGTTGTGCCTGATATTCGCAACGAGCGAGCCGATCAGCGTTGTGCGCATCACGGACTGCTGGCTGACGATGGGGTTGAGGAGCCGGATAGGATTCGATTCTCCGGCGAAATCCGCCTCCCAGCCTGGCTCCACAAAGCTGAAGTTGATGACTTCGCGGTAGTCAGCCGCGGCAAGGCGCTCGCGCAGCGTGTGCAAGGATCTCCGTGCCTCGGGAACGGGCAGCATCCTCGCGGCCGCCAGCGGCGGCTGCGCGACAATGCGCTCGAAGCCGTAAAGACGCGCCACCTCTTCGATCAGGTCCTCCTCGACGCCGATGTCGAAGCGGTGGGATGGAGGGGCCACGGTGAAAGCGCCGGAGCTCGCCTTGAACGGAAAGCCAAGCCGTTCGAACACCTTCGCCATGTCCTTCGCCGGAACCGGGATGCCGATCACCTTCTGCGCGCGCGACACCCGCATGCTGACGGGCTTGCGCCTGGGCAGCCGCGCCACCGTGTCCACGGTCGGGCCGGGCTCGCCTCCGCAAATCTCGAGGATCAGCCGGGTCGCGCGCTCGATGCCGTCGACATTGTTCCGGAAGTCCACGCCGCGCTCGAAGCGGTGTGAGGCGTCGCTCGCGAAGCCGTAGCGGCGCGCGCGCCCGGTGATCGCGTCGGGATAGAAGAACGCCGACTCGAGGAACACATTGCGGGTGACGGCGTCGGCCTTGGTGCTTTCGCCGCCCATGATGCCGCCCAGCCCGATCACGCCGGAGTCGTCTGTGATGCACAGCACGGACTCGTCGACCTCGACCTCCTGCTCGTTGAGAAGCAGGACCTTCTCTCCTTTGCGACCCCAGCGCACGACGATCGGCCCGCGCAGCTTGTCGAGGTCGTAGACGTGCAGCGGCCGCCCCAGCTCCAGCATCACGTAATTGGTGACGTCGACCAGCGCCGAGATCGAGCGCTGTCCCGAGCGCTCCAGGCGCTGGCGCATCCAAGACGGGGTTTCAGCTCGAGCATTCACTCCGCGGATAACACGGCCGGCAAAGCGGCCGCAAGCGTTGGGAGTCGGGAGATTCACCGCATGCCTCGCCTTGCTTTTCGCGGGCACCGGCTTAATCTCGACCCGTTTCAGCGTGCTACCCGTGATGGCCGACACCTCGCGCGCGACGCCGAGAACCGAAAGGCAGTCGGCGCGGTTCGGCGTGAGCTTAAGCGTCAGGATATGGTCGTCGAGACCCAGCACAACGCGCGCGTCACGGCCCGATTTGGCTCCTTTGGGAAGCTCGAGAAGCCCGGAATGATCATCGGAGATCTTCAGATCACGCCCCGAGCACAGCATCCCCTGGCTTTGCACGCCGCGGATTTCTTTGGTGCCGATTCTGGCGAGCGGTGCCTTCATACCGGCGCGCACATTGGGCGCGCCACAGACCACCTGCATTGTCTCCTTGCCGGCCTTCACCTTGCAGACGGTCAGCTTGTCGGCATTGGGATGCTTCTCGACTGCAAGCACCTCGCCGACCACAACCCCGCTCAACTCCGGTCCGACAGGCTCGTAGGTCTCGACCTCGACCCCGGACATCGTGAGCTTTTCGACAAGCTCGCGTCCCGACAGCCGAGGGTCGCAGAAGCTGCGCAGCCAGCTCTCGGGGACCTTCACGCGAACTGTTCCAGGAAGCGGAGGTCGCCCTCGTAGAACAGGCGCAGGTCCTCGATGCCATAACGCAGCATGGCGAGGCGCTCCAGGCCCGAGCCAAAGGCGAAGCCGATATAGCGCTCCGGATCGAGCCCGAAGTTGCGCACCACCGCAGGATGCACCTGCCCCGCGCCCGAGATCTCGAGCCATTTGCCCTTCAGTTTCATGTCGATCTCTGCCGAAGGCTCTGTGAAGGGGAAGAACGACGGCCGGAAACGCACTTCGAGCTTGTCATTCTCGAAGAAGCGGCGCAGGAACTCGGTATAGACGCCTTTCAGGTCGGCGAGGCTGATGTCGGTGTCGATCCATAGTCCCTCGACCTGATGAAACATCGGCGAGTGCGTGGCGTCGGAGTCGACCCGGTAGGTGCGCCCGGGCGCGATGACCTGGAGCGGGGGCTTGTGCATGCGCGCGTAGCGCACCTGCATCGGGCTGGTGTGAGTGCGCAGCACGAGCGGCAGGCTGTTCGCGTCCTTCAGATCCACGTAGAACGTGTCCTGCATAGAGCGCGACGGGTGATTCTCGGGGCTGTTGAGCGCCGTGAAATTGAACCAGTCGGTCTCGATCTCGGGGCCGTCGGCCACATCGAAGCCGATCGAGCGCCAGATCTCCTCGATGCGCTGCCAGGTCCTTATCACAGGGTGCAAGCCGCCGCGGCCGCGCCCGCGTCCGGGCAGCGTGACGTCCAGCGCCTGCTCGGTCAGCTTCGCGGCAAGCCGCGCCTCGGCAAGGGCGCGGCGACGCGCTTCGAGCGCGGCCTCGATTTCTTGCTTTGCGGCGTTGAACCGGGCGCCGAGATCCCTGCGTTGCTCGGGAGCGGTCGACTTGAGCGAAGACTGGAACGCCGTCAGCTCCCCGGCCTTGCCGAGATAGCGCGCCTTCGCGTTCTCAAGCGCGGCCGGATCCGGGGCGGCGGCGAAATCGGCGAGCGCCCGCGAGACGATGACGCTGAGTTGCTCCATCTACGGCCCGCAACTCAGTGAACGATCGCGGCTTTCACCTGCGCCGCGATCTTGTCGAACGCGGGCTTGTCGGTGACGGCGAGGTCGGCGAGTACCTTGCGGTCGATTTCGATGTTCGCGCGCTTCAGCCCCGCCATGAACACGCTGTAGCTCATCCCGAGCTCGCGCACCGCGGCATTGATGCGCGCGATCCACAAGGCGCGGAACTCGCGCTTTCGGCGGCGCCGGTCGCGGTAGGCGTACTGCCCCGCCTTCATCACCGCCTGCTTGGCAACTCGATAGACGTTCTTCCTGCGGCCGCGGAAGCCCTTGGCTTGCTGCAGCACCTTTTTGTGGCGCGCGCGCGCCGTGACTCCACGTTTGACTCTCGGCATGGCGCGCTCCTATCGCGAGTAAGGCAGAACCGACAGGATCTGCGCCTTGTTCGATGCGTCGACCTCGACGCCGCCGCGCAGGTGGCGCTTTCGCTTGGTGCTCTTCTTCGTGAGGATATGGCGCATGTAGGCCTGCGATCGCTTGATGCCGCCGCCCGGGCGCACCTTGAAGCGCTTCGCGGCGCCGCGCTTGGATTTCATCTTGGGCACGATTTGCCCTCCTCTTCTAGTATGACGCCGGGCGGTCCCCGCCTATGCGGGGACGCTTCAAATGCCACGGCCATCACTTGTTAAGCCGCTTGGCGCTTCGGAGGCGCTGCGGGTCTTGCTGGCTTCGCTTCCTTCTCGTCTTTCGCCTTCGGCTTCGGCGCGGGCCCCTTTTTCTTGGGGGCGAGCACCATCACCATCTGCCGGCCTTCGAGCCTGGGAAACTGCTCCACCACGCCGATCGCGTCCAGATCCTTGCGCACGCGCTCGAGCAGCCGCTCGCCGAACTCCTTGTGCGCCATCTCGCGGCCCCGGAAGCGCAGCGTGACCTTCGCCTTGTCGCCCTCCTCGAGGAACTGGATGAGCTTGCCGAGCTTGATCTTGTAGTCGCCCTCGTCCGTGCCGGGGCGGAATTTAATCTCCTTGACCTGGATCTGCTTCTGCTTGAGCTTCGCCTCGTGGGCCTTCTTCTGCTCGCGGTAGCGGAACTTGCCGTAGTCCATCAGCTTGCACACCGGCGGGTTCGCAAGCGGCGCGATCTCGACGAGGTCTACGTTCTGCTCCTCGGCAAGCCTCAGCGCCTCCGCCACGGATTTGATTCCCAGCTGGTCACCGTTTTCCGCCACCAGGCGCACCTCCGGGGCGGTGATTTCCCGGTTGATGCGCTGCGATCTGTCGAGTGCGATGTCTGAAAAGCTCCTGCGGTACGTTAAAAAAATCGGCCGTGCTTACTGCGCTTTCGCCTCGGCTTGGAGGCGTGCGGTGAAGGCCTCGAGGGTCATCGCCCCAAGGTCCTCGCCGCCGCGCGTGCGCACGGCCACCGTCCCAGCCTGCATCTCCTTGTCGCCGACCACCACATGGTAGGGCAGCTTCTGCAGGCTATGCTCGCGGATCTTATAAGAAATTTTCTCGTTCCGCAAATCCAA
>DATFEI010000022.1:0-3653 GCA_035251315.1 Burkholderiales bacterium
CCGTCAAATCCTGCCCCGCGTCATGCCGCTTGACGAGGTCGCGCTGCCACGTGAGAAAGCGGTCCGCCCAGCCGCGCACCGTGTACTGGTAGCGCCCGAGCTTCTCGACGGGGAACGATGTCACCCAATGGTCGTTGTGGCGATACTCCATAGGGAGTGTTATCCAATCTCTTTCCCCGGAGTAGCGATAAAGCAATTGCGCCACAACCGCATCGTGGCCGTCGGCGAAGACATCGGCCTCAACTACGACCTCGTCGCCGATGGCGCGCTTGATCGGATAGCGGCCACCGTCGACCTGGGGCCGGACCGACTCGACGACGGCACGCGCGGGTGCCGTCAGGATTTTTTCGCGCGACTTATTCAGGCTTGAAGACGAGCATCGCAAGCGGCGGCAGTGTTAGCGTCAAGGACTGGCTGTATTCCTCATACGGCATGGGCTGCGCATCGGCGCCTCCGTAATTTCCGGCGCCGCTACCGCCATAGTACTCGGCATCGCTGTTGAGGATCTCGCGCCAGCGCCCGCCCTGCGGGACGCCGATCCGGTAGTTGCGCCGCGGCACCGGTGTGAAATTGCACACGACGAGCACCGGCGCGCTGCCGGGCGCCTGTCTCAGGAAGGACAGCACGCTCGCTTCCCAGTCGCCGCGCTGCACCCAGCGGAAGCCCTCCGGTGAGAAATCTTTCACATGGAGAGAAGGCTCGCCGGCATACACCCTGTTGAGATCCGCGACCCAGCGCTGAACGCCCTCGTGGCGCGGATCGACCCCGAGCACATGCCATTCGAGGCTGTCCTCGTGCGTCCACTCGCGCCGCTGGCCGAACTCCCCGCCCATGAAGAGAAGCTTCTTCCCCGGATGGGTCCACATGCAGCCAAAGAGGAGCCGCAGGTTCGCGAACTGCTGCCCGGCGTTGCCCGGCATGCGGCCGATGAGCGAGCCCTTGCCGTGCACGACCTCGTCGTGCGAGAGCGGCAGCACGAAATTCTCGTGGAAGGCGTACCAGAGGCTGAAGGTGAGCTCGTCGTGATGGTGCTTACGGTACACGGGGTCGCGCTTGAAGTAGCGCAGCGTGTCGTGCATCCACCCCATGTTCCATTTCATGCCGAAGCCAAGGCCGCCGACGTAGGTCGGGCGCGAAACCTGCGGCCAGGCGGTCGACTCCTCGGCAATCGTCTGCACGTCGGGGAAGTCGCGGTACACGGTCTCGTTCAGAAACCGGAGAAAGTCGATCGCCTCGAGGTTCTCGCGGCCGCCATGGCGGTTCGGGATCCATTCGCCGTGCTTTCGGCCGTAGTCGAGGTAGAGCATGGACGCCACGGCATCAACCCTGAGTCCGTCGGCGTGGTAGTTCTCGAGCCAGAAATGCGCGCTCGAGGATAGAAAGGCGCGCACTTCGTTCCTGCCGTAGTTAAAGATCGCGCTCGCCCAGTCCGGATGGTGGCCTTGCCGCGGGTCGGAGTGCTCATACAGGTGGGTGCCATCGAAGAAGCCCAGCCCGTGCGCGTCCCAGGGGAAGTGCGACGGCACCCAGTCGAGCACTACGCCGATGCCGTTCTGGTGCAGCACATCGACGAGATGCATGAAGTCCTGCGGGGTCCCGTAGCGCGAGCTCGGCGCGAAGTAGCCGGTGCACTGGTAGCCCCACGAGCCATAGAACGGGTGCTCCATGATCGGCATGAACTCGACGTGGGTGAAGCCCATGCGCTTCACATAGTCGGCCAAAGGTTCCGCGAGCTCACGGTAACCGAGCGGCGCCCGCGGATTTTCCGGTGAACGTCTCCATGACCCGAGATGCAGCTCGTAGATCGACCACGGCGCCTCGAGCGCGTTGGCGCGCCGGCGGTTCTTCATCCACTCCGCGTCGTTCCACTCGTAGTCGAGCTTCCACACCATCGAGCCGGTCTTCGGCGGCGGCTCGGCGCGCAACGCGTAGGGGTCGGACTTGTCAGCGCGGTGGTTCCCGTGCCGCGAGGCCACGTGGTATTTGTACAGGCTGCCCTGCCTCGCCTGCGGCACCAGCGTCGTCCAGATGCCGGCGTCGTTCGTCTGCATGGGGTTCGCGCGCGGGTCCCAGCCGTTGAAGTCGCCGATGACCGACACCTGCGCGGCATTGGGCGCCCATACGGCGAAGTGCGTTCCCCCGGGCTCCAAGTGCGCGCCGAGCTTCTCGTAGAGCCGGCTGTGCGTGCCCTCGCGGAACAGATACAGGTCGTGCCCGGTCAGTCGGGCAGGACGGTCAGTGACGGCAGCCATCTATACTTTGGACCATGCGGACGAACTACGTTCAGCGCTTTCTCTTCGAAAATCTGGACATTAGGGGCCGCCTGGTGTGCCTCACCGGAGCGTGGCAACGCATGCTGGACGGCCGCGGCTACCCCGAGGATATCGCGGCCCTGCTCGGTCATACCACCGCGCTGAACGTCCTTTTGGGGGCCAACCAGAAAGGCTCCGGCCGCGTGACGCTTCAGGTGCAAGGCTCGGGCCCGGTGAAGCTGCTGGTCGCCGACTGCACCGCGGAGCTCCGTATCCGAGGGATGGCGAGCTATGAGAAAGACTTCGAGGGGTTCGCTTCGGAGAGAAACCTGCTGGGCGACGGCCGGCTTGCGGTGACGCTGGAAGATGTGCGGAGCGGCCAGTTCTACCAGAGCCTGGTGCCGCTCGAAGGCGAGACGCTCGAGCAGATCTTCGAGCACTACCTTTCGCAGTCGGAGCAGACCACCGCCTTCCTGCGGCTCAAGGCCGACAACGGCGCGCTGTGCGGGCTGCTGCTTGAGAAGCTGCCGCAGGCCGATGCGCGCGACCCCGACGGCTGGAACCGCGTCACTCATCTTGCCTCGACGCTCACGCTCAACGAGACGCGCGACGTGCAGCCCTACGATCTCCTCACGCGCGTGTTCCCGGAAGAGCTGATGCGCGTCTTCCGGCTCTACGCGGTCGAGTACCACTGCCCTTACGACGAAAGCAAGGTGAAGGAGATGCTTCGGGGTCTCGGCCGCGAGGAAGTCGAGGCCATCCTCGCCGAGCAGGGCGCGGTGGTGATCCGCAACGAAATATGCAACCACGAATACCGCTTTGACGCGCGCGCCATCGCCGAGCTGTTCGCTTGCCACTGAACGCTCACGCCAACGAATTGGTGCCTCGCGCGGCGCCGACGGCTTGTTTCATGCTGACGCCCCGGCGCATCACGCGGGCGACGCTACTATGCGGCGCCCCGGCTTAACGCCCGCTTAAGGGGTTTCTACCGGATTGCCACAATCCGGTGGTAATCTCGCGCAAGGAGGTCCAGATGAAGAAACTCCTCGCAGTATTTGCAGTCGCCGCTCTCGCCGCGTGCGGCGAGGATACCCCGAAGCCCAAGCCCGCCGCACAGGAGCCGTCACCGCCCCAGGCAGCAGCACCGGCGCCGGCACCTACGCCAGCACCAGAAGCTAAGGCGCCCGAGGCGCCCAAGCCCGACCCGAACAAGGAGCTCGCGCAGCGCGTCAAGCAGGCGCTTGAAGGCGACGCCAAGATCCAGGCCGCGGCGATCGACGTTACGGCGAAAGACGGCCGCGTGAGCCTCTTTGGCACCGCCGCCAGCGCCGGCGAGCGCAGCCGCGCCGGCGACATCGCCTCGAAGGTCGAGGGCGTCGCTTCGGTCGACAACCAGATCAA
>DATFEI010000042.1:0-12138 GCA_035251315.1 Burkholderiales bacterium
GTGTGGTCTCGATTGTTGCAAAGGCTGTCACAACGTCTGTCACAAGGTCTGTCACAGGAATGGGCCCGATGAATGAGCTTCACGATTCCTCCGCAAATGTGTAGCTAGAGATCGGTGTTCGCGGTTGGCTACACACCTAGCTACACGGCTATTGGGTGCCGCACTGACGTTCGCGTCGTCGTTGACGATGCTTACACCTTCAAGCGCTTAAGCGCAGATCTTGAACGTGCGCGAACGTCTGCGAAGGAATCTAGATCTTCGTCCCGCCTACGTCGACGCTGAACCGCATTTCTCCAGCCAGCCGGCGAGCCACTTGCGCGTCGCAGCCGGGTTCTCCAGGCGCCAGCGCGCTGCGCTCTCGCCTTCGCCGACCTTTACCGAGTGGCCGCCGAGACGGTTGACGACGCGAAAGCCGTATTCGTCGGTCACGTCGTCGCCCAGAAACACCGGAACGCGCCCGGCGAACGGCGGCTCCTGCATGAAAGCTTCGATCGCACGGCCCTTGTCGCAGCCCGCGGGCTTCAGTTCGACCACCATCTTGCCGCCCTGCACCTCAACCGCATCGCCGAGCGGCTCGGCCGCCTGGCGCATCGCCTCGTAGGCGGCAGAGGCGAGCTCGGGCGCCAACCGGTAGTGCAGGGCGACGCTCGCGCCCTTGTCTTCGAACACGAGCCCCCGGTGCCGGGCGGCGAAGCTGCGGATGCCGCCAGCGACCGGGCGCAGCGCGTCCACGGGAAAGCGGTAGCGGTGGCGCCGCCCCTGGGCATCGCGGCGTTCGGCGCCGTGCTGGCCGGCGGCCGGCAGCACGAGCGGCTTGAAGAGCTCGTCCATGCGCGCGATCGAGCGCCCGCTGATGAGCGCGACGGCGCCCTGGGTCGCCTGCATCAAACCGGCAAGAAGAGCGATTTCGGCCGCGCTGGCGTCGACGGCTTCCGGAGTAGCCGCGATATCGATCAGCGTGCCGTCGAAATCGAGGAAGAAGGCCCAGTTACGCTGAACAGGGGGCAAAACGGCAGGCGGCATTCCTTACGCGAGCGCGCTAGAGCGACGGCGGGCGGCGCGGGCGCGGGCCATCACGCGGCTACGGTGGCGCATGCGTGCGGCGTCGAGCAGCATGCGCCCGGCCCAGCGGTAGACGTTGAACTCCTGGACGAGGTTGCGCATGCTGCGCATGCGCGCGCGCTGCTCCTCGGGCGACATGGTGAGCGCGAGGTGCATCGCCGCCGCGCTCTGCTCGATGTCGTAGGGGTTGACGATGAGCGCTTCTGCGAGGTCCCTCGCCGCACCGGTGAACTGCGAAAGCAGCAGCACGCCCCGTTCGTCGTCGCGTGCGGCGACAAACTCCTTCGCCACCAAGTTCATGCCGTCGTGGAGGCTCGACACGTAGCAAAGGTCCGCGGCGCGGTACATCTCGTATACCTGTGCCGCGTCGTGGTGCTCGATCCTGAGCACGATTGGCAGGCAGCCGGGGCGGCCAAAGCGCTCGTTGATGCGCGCTGCGACCGAGCGCACGCGCGCCTCCAGGTTCTGGTACTCGTCGATCGAGATGCGCGACGGGGCCGCAGCCTGGATGAAGGAGAACTGACCTATCCAGCGTGGCTCGAGCTCGAACAGGCGCTCGAGCGCGGCGAAACGCTCAAGGATCCCCTTCGTGTAGTCCAGCCGGTCGACGCCCACGCCGAGGCGCACATCCGGATGCAGGCCGAGCCGCTCGCGCACCCGCAGACGGCACTCGGCCACCGGGGGCTGGAGGGCAAGCGCCGAGGGCGGCCATTCGATCGAGATCGGATACCGGCGCACCTCGGTCGGGTCGCCGCCGTAGGAGATGGTAAACGTCTCTCGGTCGACGCGCGCCTCGAGAAAGCGGTCGACGGTATCGAAGAAGTTGTTGCAGTGAAACTGGGTATGAAAGCCCAGGATCGAGGACCCAAGCATGCCTTCAAGCACCTCCTCGCGCCAAGGACAGATGCCGAACGCCTCGGGATTGGGCCACGGGATGTGCCAGAAGGTGATGATCGTGGCGCGCGGCAACCGCTCGCGCACCATGCGCGGCAGCAGTGCGAAGTGGTAGTCCTGCACGAGCACGATTGGGTCGTCGGTGCGCGCCTCGTCCGCGACCACGTCGGCGAAGCGTCGGTTCACGGTCTGGTAGTGCTCCCAGTCGGGCGCGCGGAACGTGGGCCGGGTGTGCGCGATGTGGCAGAGCGGCCATAGCCCTTCGTTGGCGAAGCCGTAGTAGTAGCCCTGCTCTTCCTCCTGCGAGAGCCACACGCGCCTGATCCGGTACGAGGGCTTCTCCGGCGGTACCATGACATGGTCGTGCCGATCGACGGTCTCGCGGTCGGCCGATCCCGCGCCGTGCGCGATCCAGGTTCCCGAGCAGGCGCGCATCACAGGTTCCAAAGCCGTCACCAGCCCGCTCGCCGGGCGCTGGATCTCGATCACGTTATCCTTGCGCCGCACGTGCAGATAGGGCTCCCGGTTGGACACGATGAGAATCTCGTCGCCCTTCAGATCCTGACGCAAAATGCGGCGCAGCGCCTCGGGCCCCCAGGTGGTCTGGCTCTCGTCGCGCGCGCGCCGCTCGCTTTCGAGGTCGTTTACAAGCGCCTGCAGGTCGCGCGCAATGGGACGCAATTCCGGGCGCAGTTCCGAGGCTTTGGCGGTAGCGGTGGGCGAGCGCAGCAGGTAGTCGCCCGAGAGCACCGCCTTGATGCCCGCGACCCAGCCGCGCCAGCTGATCTCGGCGATGATCACGGTGATGAGCGCGACCACCGCTGCGATCCCGGCGAAGAGCCAGAGCACGTACTTGCGCGTGTCCGCGCTGCGCCGCTGCGCAAAGCTCATGTCGTGCACGATCATCAGCTCGCCGAGGAGGGCGCCGTCGGCGACGATGGGATTTGCCGATACGTGCAACGCTCCGTCGGCGAGCTCGAGCACGAAGTTGCGCGGCGCGCGCCGCTCGCCGCCCGCGCAGCGCACCGCTTCGGGAAAGACCCGGGTGGCGTACATCAGCTTGCCCTTCGGGTCGCAGAAGCCGAGCGCGAAGATGCGCTGCCCCTCGGCCATGCGGTCGAAGTAGCGCAGCACGCGCTCGCGCGCGCCGCGGCCGCTTTGCAGCAGCTCCACCAGGGGGTCCTGGGCGGTCTGCAGGATGACCGCGCCGCGCATGTCGAGGTCGCGCACGAACCACTGGAAGGTGAGCCGGTCAACCACCGGAACGACCGCGTAGGCGATCGCGGCGAGCGCCAAGGCAAGCGGCACGACGAAGCGCAGCGAAAGCGGCAAGCGAGCTCCAATCGCCATTGTCGATCCTCCGCCCCCCGGGCAAATTTTACGCCGTGACTGGGGGGTCTGACTGTCGTTATTCGGCTACACCTTGGCAGGGCGCGGCGACTTCTCCACGCGCTCCAGCACCTCGATCTCGAGCGCCGAGGGCGTGGCGCCGAGCTCCTTGAACCTGCGCGCGCTCACCAGCACGCGAGATTCGAGCGAGCCCACGGCGCTGTTGAAGGCGTCAACCGTGCGCGCGAGGTTCTTGCCGAGGTCCATCCAGTGGCCGCCGAGGTCCGAGATCCGCTTGTAGAGTTCGGCACCGAGGTCGCTGATCTCCCGCGCGTTGAGCGCTATCGCTTCCTGACGCCAGCCGTACGCGACCGCGCGCAACAGCCCGATCAGGTTGACCGGCGTCGCGATCAGCACCTTCTGCTCGACGCCGAACTCGATCAGCGAGGGATCCTCCTGCAGCGCTGCGCTGTAGAAATGGTCGCCGGGCAAGAAGAGGACTACGAGCTCAGGCGTGTGGTCGAACTGGTCCCAATAGGACTTTCTCCCGAGCTCGGTCACGCGGTCGCGCACGAGCTTCGCGAACGCCTGCAGCTTCGCCCTGCGCGCGCCATCGTCCTCGAGCGCCATCGCGTCGAGATAGCTCGTCACGGGCGCCTTGGCGTCCACCACGATCGTCTTGCCCGCCGGCAGCTTCACGACGAGGTCCGGGCGCAACAGGCCGGTCTCTGTTCTCAGCGTTTCCTGCTCGATGAAGTCGCAGTAGCTCAGCATTCCGGCCATCTCGACCACCCGCCGCAGCTGGATCTCGCCCCACTGGCCGCGGACCACGGGCGAGCGCAGCGCCTGCGCGAGGCTCGTGGTCTCCGACCTGAGCTGACGGCCGGTGTCGAGCAGCTGGCTCACTTGCTGCAGCAGGCCCTGGTATGCGCCTTCGCGCGCGACCTCGAGCGCCTGGATCTTGCTGTCGAACTTGCCGAGCGCTTCCTTGATCGGTGCGACGGAGGTCTGCGCGAGCTTGAGGAACTCCTCGGAATTGCTTCTGAGCGCGTTCGCGGAGAGCGAGCTGAACGCATCCGACAGCGCGGTCTTCGCCTCCCCGAGCAGCTTCAGCTTCTCTTCGAACGCCCTTCTTTCCGCCTCCAGCGTCGCGGCGAGCGCCTCCTTTTCATTGGTCACCTCGAGGATCGTGCGGCTCTGCTGCGCGATCGTCAGGCTGCGGGCCTCGATCTCCTTGTGCAGCTCGGGAATGCCGGCGGCAAGCGCCTCGAAGGAGGCGCGCCGGCTTGATTCCTCGCGCAGCTGCTCGAGCGTCGTCTCGCGGCTGCGGTTAACCTCGGCGAGCTGGCGGCGCGTCTCCCGGTTAAAGAGCCACGCCGCAGCCACGCCTATCGCGAGCCCGACGAGGAGATACGCCGCGAATTCCATGGCGCATTTAAACAGAATCTCGCAACGTGAGCGCGGGCGAGGCGCGCAGCACTTTGCGCGAAGAGAGCCAGGCGTTGAGCGAGAGGAGCGCAAGGCCGGCTGCCGGGCCGGCGAGCCAGAGGGCGGCCGAAGGCGGCAGATCGAGCTCGAACACCCGGCGCGCGAGCAACTGGCCGATCGCCGCCGCGCCTAGCGTCGCGAGCAGGCCCGCGATCACGCCCATCGCGAGGAACTCGGCGCGCTGCGTACCGGTGACCTGGGCGCGCGAGGCTCCGTAGACGCGCATCACCGCGGCTTCGCGCCGGCGCTCGTCTTCTGTGGCCACAAGCGCGGAGTACAGCACGAGCAAGCCGGCGGCGAGCGCGAATACGAACACGAACTGGATCGCGTTGATAAGCTGGTCGATCACGTCCTGCGCCTGGCGCACCGCCGCCGCGGCGTCGATCACGGTAACGTTGGGGAAGCGCTCCGCGAGCTCGCTTACAACCGCCTGCGCCTCGGCCTCGAGGCGAAACGCGCTGATGAAACTCGTCGGGAAGCCTTCGAGCAGCGCCGGCGGCGTGATCACGAAGAAATTGACCTTCATCGAGTCCCAGCGGAGCTTGCGCAGCGAGGTGATGCGGCCGGTGAAATTCTCCGAGCCGACCGCCCAGGTGAGCTCGTCGCCGATCTTCCAGCCGAGGCGCTCAGCGATGCCGCTTTCTACGGAGAGGGCTTTCTCGTCCGGCCGGAACCACGAGCCTGCGGTGATCTGGTTGTGATCCGGCAGCTCGCTCATATAAGAAAGGTTGAACTCCCGCTCCACCAGGCGCTTGGCGCGCTCCTCGCTGTAGTCCGCCTCGCTCACCGGCCTGCCGTTCACCGCGATGAGCCGGCCGCGCACCATCGGGTAAAGCTCCGGAACCGCGATGCGGTGCGCGGCGAAGAAAGACTGCAGCGGCTCCAGCTGCTCGGGTTGCACGCCGATCAGGAAGCGGTTCGGCGCGTCGGTCGGCGCGCTGCGGCGCCACGCGTCGACGAGGTCGTTGCGCGTGAAGGTAAGAAGCAGCACCGCCGTCAGGCCCAGAGCGAGGCTCGCGATCTGCACCGCGTTGCCGCGCGCGTGGCGCCTGAGATTCGCGAGGCCGTAGCGCAGAGTGGACTGACTCACCCGCGAGATGACCTTCTGGTGCGTGAGCAATCGGACTACTGCCCACGCCACCACGAAAAAGACGGCCACCGCGGCGGCGAAGCCGCCCACCACGGTGAGGCCGAGCTTCAGGTCGCCCGCCTGCCACACGAGAAGCGCCGAAAGCGACGCAAGGCCGGCGGCGTACGCGGCTAGCGTGCCGCCCTTCGGCGTGCCGGACTCGCGGCGCATGACGCGCACCGCGGGGACGTTCCTCAGCTGCACGAGCGGCGGCAGCGCGAAACCGAGGAGCAGCACGAGCCCCACGAGGAATCCCTGCACCGCGGGCGCGAGGCGCGGCGGCGGCAGCTCCGAGCGCACGACCTCCGCGACCGCGGCCGCGATCGCCTCCTGGGCGACGAACCCGATCGCGCAGCCCGCAGCGCACGCGGCTAGCCCAAGCACCAGAAATTCGACGCTGTAGAGCCGAAGCAGCTGCGCCTGCGTCGCGCCGATGCAGCGCATCACCGCGCAGCCGTCGAGGTGGCGCTCGACGAAGCGCCGCGTGCCGAGCGCGACCGCGACGCCGGCGAGGATCGCAGCGAGGAGCGCGGTTAGTCCGAGAAAGCGCTGTGCCCGGTCCACCGCCGAGCGCACTTCAGGCCGGCCGGTCTCCAGGTTGTCGATCCGCTGGCCGCGCTCGAGCTTTATCGAGCTTTCGAGTGATTTGATTTTTTCAGGCGTGCCTGCGGCATAGAGGTAATACCAGACGCGGCTTCCGGGCTGAATGAGTCCGGTTGAAGGCACGTCGGCGATGTTCATCATGAGCCGCGGGGCGATGTTGAAAAAACCCGTCGTGCGCTCGGGCTCGAGGGTCAGCACCGCCGCCACCTCGAACTGCGCGCGTCCGACCCGAATGTGCGAGCCGACCGGCGCGCCGAGCGCGCTCACGAGCCGCTCTTCCAGCCAGACCGTTCCCGGCGCCGGGCCGTGCGCGGCAGGTGCATCCGGCATGCCGGGCGCGGCGGCGATGCGCAGCCGCCCTCGCAGCGGATAGTTCTCCGACACGGCTTTCACGCCGGAGAGGTGGCTCTCCTTGCCGCTGGCCATGCTGATGAAGTTGACAGCCTCGGCACGCTGCAGGCCGGCGCTGTCGATCGCCTCGGCGGCGCTGCGCGGCCAGGGATTGTCCGCGCGCAGCACGAGATCCGCGCCGAGAAGCTGGTGCGCGTCGCGCGCAAGGCCTTGGCCCACGCGGTCGGCGAAAAATGCCACGCTGGTAATCGCAGCCACCGCGATCGTCAATGCCATCGCGAGCACGCGCAGCTCGCCCGCGCGCCAGTCGCGCACGAGCATGCGCAACGATTGCGTCATGCCGCGATCCTGCCGCCCGCGAGCCGCACGGTCCGGCTGCAGCGTGCGGCAAGGCTTTCGTCGTGAGTCACCATGACCAGCGTAGTGCCGTACTCACGATTCATTTCGAACAAGAGCCGGATCACTTCCGCGCCCGAATCCGCGTCGAGGCTCCCGGTCGGCTCGTCGGCAAGGAGCAGCTTCGGCCGCACGACGAACGCGCGCGCGAGCGCGACTCTCTGCTGCTCGCCGCCCGAGAGGTGCTTCGGGTAATGCTGCAGGCGCTCGCCCAGACCGACTCGAACGAGCATGTCTTTTGCCTTGGTTTCGGCCGCGGCGTCGCTGGCGAGCTCGAGGGGCAACATGACATTTTCCAGCGCGGTGAGCGAGGGCAGCAGCTGGAAGGACTGAAACACGAAGCCGACCGCGCGTCCGCGCAGCTCCGCGCGCATGTCTTCGTCCATGGCGAAAATGTCCTGGCCGTCGAGCTCGACCGTACCATTCGTCGGCGTGTCGAGCCCGGCGAGGATCGCGAGCAGCGTGGACTTGCCTGATCCGGAGGCGCCGACCACCGCGACCGCCTCGCCGCGCGTGACCGCAAGATCGATCTCGCGCAGAATAACGAGGTCCGCTTCCCCGCTCTTCACGGTCTTGCCGATGCCGCGCGCCATCACCACGCTGCTGTTGGTCGTCGTCCTGACGGCTCCTGCCTGGCCTGCGGAAAAGTCCATCCTGGTGGTCGGTGACAGCCTGTCGGCGGCTTATGGCATTCCGCGCAACCGCGGCTGGGTGGCGCTGCTCGAGCAGCGCCTTAAGCGCGAGCAGCCGGATTATATCGTCGTGAACGCGAGTATCTCGGGCGACACGAGCGGCGGCGGACGAGCCCGCTTGAAGCCCCTGCTCGAGCGCCACCGCCCCGCGGTGATGATCCTCGCCCTCGGCGGCAACGACGGCCTGCGCGGCCTACCGCCGCCGCAGATCCGTGCCAACTTATCCGCAATGATCCGGGATGCACAGGCGCAGGGCGCGCGCGTGCTGCTGCTCGGCGTGAAAGTGCCGCCCAACTACGGAGAGGAGTACACACGCGGCTTCGATGCGGTGTTCCGCGAACTCGCGAAGACGCATCGCACCGCGCTCGTGCCCTTCCTGCTGGAAGACTTCGCCGAGAAGCCGGAGTTCTTCCAGCCCGATCGCATTCACCCGACCGAAGCTGCGCAGCCGTTCATGCTTGATCGTGCCTGGCCCGCCCTGAAACCGCTCCTGAAATAAGAATCAGCGCACGGTAAGCCCGGGTTTTCCGGCAAGTAGCCGCCCGATTACGCTCGCCTGCGCAAAACCTTGCTTTCTGAAAATCCGCAACACCTCTTCTTGCGCTTGCGGCGGGCAGGCCACCAGCAGCCCCCCGCTTGTCTGCGGATCGGTGAGCAGCTTGCGCTTCCAGTCTTCGCCGGAGAACTCGACCTCGTGCCCGTATCCCTTCCAGTTGCGGTCGGAGGCGCCGGTAGCGACGCCCTGCTTCACCCAGTCGAACGCCTCTGCGAGGATTGGAATGGAAGAAAAATCCACTTCTGCGGAGAGGCGCGAACCGCGGCAGATCTCGAGCAGGTGACCGGCGAGCCCGAAGCCGGTGACGTCGGTAAGCGCGTGTACCTGCGGCATGGCGGCGAGCGCTTCGCCCGGCGTATTGAGCCTGGTGGTCCACTCGACCATCTGCGCATAGCCCGCGGCCGAGAGCTTTCCTTTCTTGAGCGCGGCGGAGAGGATGCCGATGCCGAGCGGCTTTCCGAGAATCAGAACATCGCCGGGCTTTGCGGAACTGTTTCTCTTGACCCGCTCGGGATGCACAAGTCCCAGCGCCACCAGGCCGTAGATCGGCTCGAGCGTGTCGATGGAGTGCCCGCCCGCGATCGGTATTCCAGCGGCCGCGCACACCGATTCGCCACCCTCGAGCACCCTCCGGATTACGCTCAGCGGGAGCTTCTCGAGCGGCATGCCAACCAGCGCGAGCGCCATGATCGGACGCGCGCCCATCGCGTACACATCCGAGATCGCATTGGTCGCGGCGATGCGGCCGAAGTCGTACGGGTCGTCGACCACCGGCGTGAAGAAGTCGGTCGTCGCCACGAGTGCCTGCGTTTCGTTCAACTTGTAGACCGCCGCGTCGTCCGCGGTTTCCGTTCCCACCAGCAACTCGGAGAACACACTTCCCTTTGGTGCTGCTGCAAGAATTTCGGACAACACTGCGGGCGCGATCTTGCAGCCGCAGCCGCCGCCATGGCTGAACTCGGTGAGACGGATCTTTTCGGGCGCGTTCATGGGAGTGAATGACCTCAGGCGTAGAATTTAAGCATGAATTTCAAGCAGTTTGACGCAATCATCGACGTGCGCTCGCCGGCCGAGTACGCCGAGGACCACATCCCCGGCGCAACCTCGGCACCGGTGCTGGACGATGCCGAGCGCGTCAAGGTGGGCACGCTCTACAAGCAGGTCTCTGCGTTCGAAGCCAAGAAGATGGGCGCTGCACTGGTCGCCAAGAACGTTTCCCGGCATGTCGCTGAGCTCTTCGGCGACAAGCCTAAGAGCTGGCATCCGCTGGTCTACTGCTGGCGCGGTGGAAAGCGCTCGGGCGCGATGGCGCACGTCATGCGCGAGATCGGCTGGAACGCCGAGCCGCTCGACGGAGGCTACAAGGCGTATCGCCGGTGGGTGGTGGCGCAACTGCAATCGCTTCCTTCGAGTCTGGAATTCATCGTCATCCACGGGCCGACCGGCAGCGGCAAGAGCCGGCTGCTCAGCGCGCTCCAGCGCGCCGGCGCGCCGGTCCTCGACCTCGAGGGCCTTGCCGCGCACCGCGGCTCGGTGCTCGGCAACCTCCCCGACCGGCCACAGCCGACGCAGAAGATGTTCGAAAGCCTGCTGCTTGAGCGGCTTTCGAGTCTACAAGCCGAGACACCGGTCTACGTCGAGGGCGAATCGAAAAAGATCGGCGAGCTGCACGTTCCGGACGCGCTCATGGAGCGCATGCGCGCATCGCCTTGCATCGTTCTCGATACGAGCATCGATGTGCGGGTGGATCTGCTGCTGGACGAATACCGGCATTTCCTTTCCGACAGAGAAGCACTGAACAAGCAGATCGACTGCCTGGCCGCTCTGCACGGGCGCGAGCGCATTGCCGAATGGAAGGCGATCGCCGACTGGCGCGAGCTCGTGCACCGGCTCCTCGTCGAGCACTACGATCCCGCGTACCGCCGGTCCTCTACGCGCAACTTCACCCAACTCCCGCACGCCATGCCCGTGCGCATCGGCCGCGCCGACGACGCCGCCTTCGCCCTCGCCGCGCGCTCGCTTCTTGACCTGACCCCTGTCACCTCCTAGGCCGGTTCTACTCTTTGATGGTGTATGCAAGCTCTGCACCGGACGGTTGCTTTCGTTCTGCGCCACGAAGGAGCTCAGGACCTGCGCTTTGCGCCGCTGCAATCACCGGCAGGCATGCGCCTGATGCAGGAATTCGGCATCGATCCCACCCAGATGGAAACGTTCGTCGTCATCGCCGACGGAAGAGCCTACGTAAGATCCGACGCCGCCATCCGCGTCGCGCGCTTCCTCCGCGGCGCATGGAAGTTACTGACCATGCTCAAGATCATCCCGCGGCCGATTCGCGACTATGCGTACGACGTCGTCGCGCGCAACCGGTATCGCTGGTTCGGACGCCACGATGCTTGCATCGTGCCCACGCCAGAGCTGGGAAAGCGTTTCATCGCTGAGTGACCCGGAATAGCGCGTGGGGCTACGGAGCGGCAGCCGCAGCACCTGCGCGAGTACCTGCGCACATACGGCTACGTTCCGCGACCGCTATGGCGTCGACGTGGCGGTGCGCGACATCGCAGCGAGAGAAGAACTGACCGTTGACTACAGGATTCTTGAGACCTTAGTTCAGTCCCGCGAGAACCCTGATGTGCTGCACGGCGCTGCGGCCGAGCGCCGAGAGGGCGTAGCCGCCCTCGAGCATCGACACCATGCGACCCTTGGCGTAGCGCTCGGCCACCGACTTCACCTGCTCGGTGACCCAGGCGTAGTCGCCGTCGGTGAAGCGCAGCATCGCCATGTCGTCCTCGACGTGCGCATCGAATCCGGCGGAGAAAAGAACGAGCTCGGGCCTGAAGTCGTTTAGCGCCGGAAGCCATTCCTCGAGCACCGCCTTTTTCAGTTCCTTGGAGCCCGACCCGGCGGCGAGCGGGATGTTGTGCATGTTGGACGCCGGACTTTCGGTGCCGCTGTACGGATAGAACGGGTGCTGGAAGATCGACGCCATCAGCACCTGCTCGTCGCCCTCGAAGATGTCCTCGGTGCCGTTGCCGTGGTGCACGTCGAAGTCGATGATCGCCACGCGCTCCAGCCCATGCGCGGCGAGCGCGTGGCGCGCGGCGACGGCGACGTTGTTGAAGATGCAGAACCCCATCGGCCGCGCACGGCAGGCGTGATGGCCCGGCGGGCGGACGGCGCAGAACGCCGAATTGTGCTTTCTTGTGAGAACGAGGTCGGTCGCGAGAACCGCCGCGCCCGCGGCGCGCAGCGCCGCCTGCAGGCTGAACGGGTTCATCGCGGTATCCGGGTCCAGATGTATGGTGCCGCTGCTCGGCGCGAACTCGCGGATCGCCTGCACGTACTCGGGCGGGTGCACGCGCGCCAGCTGCTCGTCGCTCGCGAGCGGCGCGTCGTAGCGCGCAAGGTACTGGCCCAGGCCGGAAGCGATGAGCTGGTCCTCGATCGCAGAGAGACGCGCCGGGCGCTCCGGATGATGCGCGCCCATTTCGTGCTTGAAGCACTCGGGATGTGTGACAAATGCGGCAGGCATGCGAATTTCCATCTTATCGCATCGAGTACAATCGCCGCATGCTCCTCAAGGCCGAGTTCCAGCAGCCCGCTGTCGCGGCGTCGCCTATCGATCGTGTAGTGGGCGCCGC
>DATFEI010000019.1:0-6535 GCA_035251315.1 Burkholderiales bacterium
GCCTTGGCTTCAACGAATGCCTTGTAGAGCGATTGCGCGACCCAGGGGTGCTTCGCATAGACGTCGCGGCGGATCACGACCGTGTGCATCGGCGGAAAGATCTTCGTGCGCCGGTAGTATTCCTTCTCCACTTCCACGTAGTTCGGGAATAGACGCTTGACCTTGTCGGGCTCCTTGTGGAACGTCGAAGGCGCCCTCGCGGTCACCAAAGCGTCCAGCTCACCGTCGGCCAGCATCCTGGAAAGCGTCTGATTTGAACCAATAGAACGAAGTGTGATTTCGGGCGGCAAATCGAGCTTCAGTTTTTCATCGCGACCGGGCTCTTCCTCGCCGCCGGAAAAATGCTCGACGTCGGTGACTCTTACGCCGTAGTCGTCCGACAGGATGCCGCGGATCCAGACGGGCGCCGTCATCTGATACTCGGGCACGCCGATGCGCTTGCCCTTCAGCTCCTCGGGTGTGCGGATGCCGCTCTTCGCCGAGACGAAGATGCACGAGTGCCGGAAGAAGCGCGACGGGAATACCGGAATCGCAATGAAGGGAGGATCGTCGATGTTCAACGAAGCGACGTATGACGAAAGCGACATCTCCGAGCAGTCGAATTCCCGGTAGCGCATCATCCGGAAAAACGTTTCTTCGACCGGCTGGTTCAGATAGATGAGCTCGATGCCGTCGGGGGAGACCGTCCCGTCGATGAGCGCGCGCGTGCGGTCGTAGTCCCAGCAGGCAAGCGTGAGGCGTATCAAAGCAGCACTTCCTTTCCGCTGCGGGCGGAATCGAGAAGCGCCAAGCATACCTGCAGCGTCGCCATCGCCCATGCGCCGTCGTGGAGCGGCGCACGCCCTTCCACCACGGCGGCGTACAGCTCGTCGATCACTTCCACGCGCGGGATCGTCGGAGCGGGCAGGGCTTCCAGGCGCCTCTCATTGTCGGTGTAGATCATCACGCCGTTGGGGAGCGGGCGCAGGTCGGCGTTCTCGCAAGACACAATGAATAAGCCGAAATGCTGGTGCGCGACGGGTTGCATTTCCTTGAACTGCGGCCCGCCGTAGTTCCGGGCATTCTTTAAGGAAATCTCCGCGGCAGAAAGCGCGCGCCGAGCGCTCCCGTACGCGGAGGGGTCCTTCTTCTGCCCCATTTCGCCAATCCAGCCCATGAATTCATCCGAGTCGAAATGGGCGTAGCCGCTGTAGACAAGGCTTGCGAACACGCCGTTGTCGAAGCGAAGCTGGCACGACCACGCGGCGTCGGCTGAGCGCCTTGGGTCGAAGCTGCCGGTGAAGCCCCGCACGCCGCGCACGCGTCCGCCGGCGAGGAGGCGAGTAATGTCCACCTGGTGCGCTGCCTGGTTCTGCACCGCGGCGCCGAGCTCTTCGGGACGGCGCGGGCGATAGACCCAGTCGGTGAAGTCGAGCGCGGTGATCATCCGCACTTCGCCGCAGGCGCCGCTTTGAATCAACTCTCTTGTCTTTAGAACCGGCAGATCAAAGCTATGGCTGTGCCCGACCACGAGTTGAACGGCGTTCTCCTTGGCGGTATCCACCATCGCACGGCACTCCGCAGCCGAAAGCGCCATCGGCTTTTCGACAAGGACATGCTTCTTGCGCGAGCAGGCCAACTGGGCATGCGCGGCGTGGAATTCGTGCGGCGTCGCCACATAGACAACGTCGACCGCCGGATCGGAGCAAAGCTCTTCCACGGTTCCGTAAGCCCGTGCTTGGAAGTCCTGAGAGAACTTCTTTCGTGCTTCCTCGCGAGGGTCTGCGGCGGCGACGAGCGCCACGCGAGGGTCGCGGAACGCCGGCGCCATGAGCGCGAACGCACGGCCCAGGCCGGCCACGCCGATTCTCAGGGTTTTCATGTTATGTATATGGGCATGTTAACGAAGGAGCAGAACGAGCTGCTCTGCCGGGTCGAAGGCGCGGCGCCGATGGGCGGCATCATGCGCTGCCACTGGCTTCCGGTGTGCATGTCGGAGGAAGTGGCCGAGGCCGATGGCAAGCCGGTGCGCTCGAGGCTTCTTGGCGAAGATCTGGTGATTTTTAGGGACTCAAAGAACCAGATAGGTGTTCTGAGCGAATACTGCCTGCACCGCCGGGCCTCGTTGGCGTTCGGGCGCAACGAGGACTGCGGGCTGCGCTGCCTGTACCACGGCTGGAAGTTCGACGTCGAGGGCAACGTGGTCGACATGCCTTCGGAAGCGCCGGGCGCGGCGCAGCGCCTGGGCAAGAAGACCAAGGCGTACCCGGTGCGCGAGGGCGGCGGCTTCGTGTGGGTGTGGATGGGCCCGAAGGAAGAGATGCGGGAGTTCGAGCCTCCCGCCTGGGCGCCGAAGCCGGACATCAGGTACGCGATCGTCAAGATGCACGCCGCGTGCAACTGGGCGCAGGTGCTGGAAGGCTCCATCGACTCGGCGCATAGCTCGACGCTGCATTCCACCAACATGCCGGCAGCGGCGGATGTTTACGGCTCGACCGCGACCGAGTCGGCATGGCTGCGGCCATCGAACGACAAGGCGCCGCGCCTGCAGTTCGAAGCTACGGACTACGGCTTCCGCTACGCGGCGATCCGCAAGCCGATCAAGAACCCGGACCGAGACCAGTACGTACGCACGACGCTCTTCATTGCCCCCTTCACGGTGCTCATCCCGCCGAACAACCAGTACAACCTAGCGCAGATGCTCGTGCCGATCGACGACGTCAACACAATGTTCTACTGGATCGCCTGGCACCCCGACCCGGCGAAGGGCATCACCCAGCAGGCGTGGCGGCGCTTCTGCGCCGCTGAAGTGGGCGTCGACCTGGACGAAAACTTCAAAAAGAAGAGAACTCTGGAGAATCGTTACTTGCAGGACCGCGAAGCGATGAAGCGCGGTGACTGGACAGGAATCGTGGGCATCCCGGCGCAGGACATGGCCATGTGGGAGTCGATGGGACCGATCACGGACCGGTCCGAGGACCACTTCGGCTCGAGCGACCTCGCAGTGGCCCAGTTCCGCCGCATGATGGTCGCGGCGGCGGAGAAATTTCAGGAAGGCGCGGCGGCGATCGGCACGCAGAAAAGCGTGCGCTACGCCGATCTCGCGTCGTTCGAGGGCATTGTGCCGAAGAGCGCCGACTGGCGCACGCTGGGAAATGCCTATTGTTTGGCGTAGGAAAGCGGCACGGCGGCTTCCGGCGCCAGCACCCGGAAAGTGAAGCTCTCCTGCAGGTAGAGGCGCACCGAGCTCGCCGAATGCTCCAGGTAGCCGATCGAGAAGTCCTGTCCGACCGTAAGCTCGAAGTCGCCGCCGCGCTGGCTCAACACCGCCGCGCCGTCCACGCCCGCCGCCCAGACGATCGGTCCGTCCAGCAGCCGGCGCACATGCTCCATCACCGGATAGCCGCCGACCGTGGTTTTCGTCAATCCGCTGTAGCAGCGCGGACCGAGCGCGATGGCGTACGGTCCGTGGACGCCGCTCGTGCGCAGCCGGCTCACCGCGTCCGCGACCACGGATGGGTACGCAGTGTAGTCGTCCGTGAGCTTCAGCGTCGCCCCCTTGCCTGCCTGCATGAGTCCCTCGATGCCCGCGGCGGCGTAGCCTTGAAACACCGCGCGGTCCTCGGCTAGCCCGGCATTCCTCGCCGCCTGGCGCACCGGGTCCAGGTTCGGATCCTTCGCGCCGCGCCCGACCGCTTCGAGCTGCTCGCGGTCGAGCTCAAACGGCACGCGCAGCTCGACAAGCGGCTGCACGCCGCGCAGCCTCGCCTCGACGCCGGCAGCCGGCTCAGCCAGCCGGCGCGCGCGCCCGGTGTTGACCGACGAGGCTTCCCAGCCGAGCGGCCCCGTAAAGTCCACGAGCTTGCGGGCGGCGAGGATGTCGCGCAGCGTGCGCTTCGCCTCTCCCTCGATGAGCCGCCAGGCCGCGTCCGGAATCGGTGCGAGCGCGCGCAGCAGGTCATTCATTTGCCGACCCCCTGAGGCTGCCGATGCCGAGGGAGCCCTCCGCCGACGCATGCTTGTCCGCCTCTTCTTCTTCATGCCCGGCAATCGGCTTGTCTGTGAACAGATACTCACGCAGCTCGTCGTTCCACTTTGCGTCGCGGCGCCTGAGCCACTCCAGCACCATCGCGGCGTGCTCCTTCTCCTCGTCGCGGTTGTGCGCGAGGATCGCGCGCAGCTCTTCGTCCCGGGCGGCTTCAAGGCGTTGGTCGTACCAGTCCACGGCCTCGAGCTCTTCCATGAGCGAGGCGATCGCGCGGTGCCGATCCATCGTCTCGGGCTTCAAAAGATCCGGGCTTTCATGGAACGTCGTGCTCGACTGAGCCATCCGATGCCTCCTTGCGAATCGATTCGACCAGCTGGCCGTGCGTGCGTTCCTTAATCGAGGTGGTACTGCAGGCGCACGAGCACGAAGTTGATGCCCGGGTTGGGCTCCGTGATGCCGCCGTTCGACAGGTGCTGCACGTGCACCCCGAAGGTGTACTTGCCGCTGATGAACCCGACGCCGAGGTGCTCGGCGAATTGAAAAGCGCTGCTGAAGACGCGATCCGCGCTGATGCGCGCCTGGACCAGGTGGAAGCCTAGCGCGGCCTCGAGGTAGAGCGAGCGGCGCTCGATGCGGAACACGGGCGTGAAGCCCACCTCAGCGGTGGTCTCATCAGGGTTGTCCCAGACCGCGAGCGACAAGTCCCAATAGCCCGCGAGGCGCCACTCAGCGCCTGCCGGCGGCTGCTTCTTGCGCCACTTGTCGACGAACGAGAGGCGCAGCAGGTTCGTGCGGTCGTCGCCGCGCCCGAGCTCCACGGATGCTCCGTCGAGGGCGAGAGCGGCAGGGCTCGCCGCGATCAGCGTTCCGGCGCCGAGCGCGAGCGCGATTTTTCGTATCATTCGGCCCATCATGGCACAGTACGTTTACACGATGCGGCGGGTGTCGAAAACCGTCCCGCCCAAGCGGACCATCCTCAAGAACATCTCGCTCAACTTCTTTCCGGGCGCGAAGATCGGCGTACTCGGGCTGAACGGCTCGGGCAAGTCCACGCTGCTCAAGATCATGGCCGGCGTCGACGACAACTACGAAGGCGAGGTCGTCCGCATGCCGGGGATTCGCGTCGGCTATCTGGAACAGGAACCGGTTCTCGAAAAAGAGAAGACTGTCAGAGAAGCGGTCGAAGAATCGCTGGGCGAGACCGCGGCAGCGAAGAAGCGCCTGGATGAGATCTACGCCGCCTATTCCGAGCCCGACGCGGACTTCGAAAAGCTTGCCGAAGAGCAGGCGAGGCTCGAGGCCATGGTGAACACCGGCGGCGCCGACGAAATGGAAGTCGCCGCCGACGCGCTGCGCCTTCCGCCCTGGGAGCAGAAAGTCGACGTGCTTTCCGGCGGCGAGAAGCGCCGTGTAGCGCTCTGCCGGCTCTTGTTGTCCAAGCCGGACCTCTTGCTGCTCGATGAGCCAACGAACCACCTCGACGCGGAGAGCGTGGAGTGGCTCGAGCAGTTTCTGCAGCGTTTCCCGGGCACGGTAGTCGCGGTCACGCATGACAGATATTTCTTGGACAATGCTGCCGGTTGGATCCTGGAGCTCGACCGCGGCTACGGCATTCCGTGGCAGGGGAATTACTCGAGCTGGCTCGAGCAGAAGGAAAAGCGCCTCGAGATCGAAGCGAGCCAGGAGGCAGCGCGCATCAAGGCGATGCAGGCCGAGCTCGAGTGGGTGCGGCAGAACCCCAAGGGCCGCGGCACCAAGTCGAAGGCGCGCCTGGCGCGCTTCGAGGAGCTCTCGCAGTACGAGCACCAGCAGCGCAACGAGACCCAGGAGATCTTCATCCCGGTCGCCGAGCGCCTGGGCAACGAGGTGATCGAGTTCAAGGACGTGTCCAAGGGCTACGGCGAGCGCCTGCTCATCGACAAGCTCTCGTTCAAGGTTCCGCCGGGCGCGATCGTCGGGATCATCGGGCCGAACGGCGCAGGGAAATCCACGTTGCTCAGACTAATAACCAGAAGGGAAGAACCGGACAGCGGAAAAGTCGAGGTGGGCAAGACGGTGAAGCTCGCCCACGTCGACCAGTCGCGTGATGAGTTGTCTGCGGACAAGACCGTGTTCGAGGATATCTCGGGCGGCCAGGACATCCTCAAGGTCGGGCGCTTCGAGATGCCGGCGCGCGCGTATCTCGCACGCTTCAACTTCCGCGGCGCCGACCAGCAGAAGCCGGTCGGCCAGCTCTCGGGCGGCGAGCGCGGCCGGCTGCACCTCGCGCGCATGCTGATGTCGGGAGCGAACGTGCTGCTTCTCGACGAGCCGTCGAACGACCTGGATGTCGAGACCCTGCGCGCGCTCGAGGAGGCGCTGCTGGAGTTTGCCGGCTGCGTGCTCGTGATCTCGCACGACCGCTGGTTCCTCGACCGCATCGCGACCCACATCCTCGCCTTCGAGGGCGACTCGCAGGTCGTGTTCTTCAACGGCAACTACCAGGAATACGAGGCCGACAAGAAAAAGCGCCTCGGCGAGGAAGCCGCGAAGCCGCACCGCATCAAGTACAAGCCGCTCAAGTCCTGA
>DATFEI010000050.1:0-4096 GCA_035251315.1 Burkholderiales bacterium
TACGATCTACCTGATCAACTACGACATCACGCTTCCCGGAGTGAGGCGGGCGCTGGCGGCCGCCGAATGGCTGCCGCGCGGCTCGGCGTAGCGCTTCAAGCCCGATAGATTAGACGGCCAAGCGCCTCCAGACGCTCGGACCCTTGGCGTCCTTCTCCATCGCATCGAGGTACTGCTCGTGCGCGGCGAGCTCCTCGGGGGACGCGCGCTGCACGATGAGCTTCGACACATCCAGGATGATCCCCGCAGCCGCGGCGGCGGCAGCCGCCGGCGCTTCCAGCTCCATCATCAGGCTCTCCTGGCCGCGCGTCATCGCGAGATAGCACTCGGCGAGCAGGTGCGCGTCGGCGAGCGCGCCGTGCAGCGTTCGCCTCGAGTTATCGACGAAGTAACGCTCGCAGAGCGCATCGAGCGAGTTCTTCTTTCCCGGGTGAAGCTCCTTGGCGAACAGGAGCGTATCGGTAATCGTCGCCACGTGGTCCTGCAGTCGCCCGAGCCGCGCCAGTTCGAGCTCCATGTTGAGGAACTCAACGTCGAAATCCGCGTTGTGGATGATGAGCTCGGCGCCTCGGATGTAGTCGAGGAATGCAGGCGCGATTTCGGCGAACTTCGGCTTTGCGGCGAGGTCTTCGCGGGTGAGCCCATGCACGCGCGTCGCGCCGAGCTCCACCTCGCGCTGCGGGTTGATGTACGAGTGGAACACGCGCTCGCTCACGCGCCGGCTGAGAAGCTCGACGCAGCCGACCTCGATGATGCGATCCCCCAGCTTGGGGTTCAAACCCGTGGTTTCGGTATCAAGGACTATTTGTTTCAGCTGGTATTCCTCGGTTGGCGAGCTGGTCCGCCCGCTCGTTCTCCGGATGCCCGGCGTGGCCGCGCACCCAGCGCCATTCTATGTCGTGCTTCGCCGCAGCCTCGTCGAGGCGCCGCCACAGGTCCTCGTTCTTCACCGGCTTTTTGTCCGCAGTGCGCCAGCCCCGGCGCTTCCAGTCCCCGATCCAGGCAGAGATGCCCTTCATGACGTAAAGCGAATCGGTGTAGAGCCTGACGCGGCTCCGGCGCTTCAGGGCTTCCAGCGCGCGGATCGCCGCCATAAGCTCCATGCGGTTGTTGGTCGTCGCCGCCTCGCCGCCCCAAAGCTCTTTCTCTCTGCCGTCGTAACGCAGCAGCACGCCCCAGCCGCCAGGCCCGGGGTTCCCACGGCAAGCCCCGTCGCTGTAGATCTCGACGAAGCCTTCACTCATGATGGTTCTTGTGCGTGCGTTGGGATACCGGCGCAAGCGCGCGGCGCCGGGCCCGTTCCCGACGCCATGCGGGCGTGACGATGCGCATGCCGTGCACGCGCTTTACAGCTCGCACGACGTAAACGCCACCGGTCACCGGCCACCATCGCGCGCCGGCCTTATCCATGAACGAAAATCGCTGCAGCCATCGCGCGTCGCGAAACGGCGGTGCATAACAGCCGAACTTGCCGCCGTTCAGCTCAAACCCGAGAACGCGGAGCCATTCGCGCAGCCGCAGCACGCCGATGAACTTGGCATCCCAGGGCGCGCCGTTTCGGTGCCGGATGAATGCCTGCCGCAGGCGCCAGAGTGACACGGTGTTGAAGCCCGAGATCACCACCTGCCCTTCCGGCATCAGCACGCGCTCGACCTCGCGTAAAACATCGTGAGGATTGTGGTGCCCCTCGAGCACATGCGGCAGCGCGACAAGATCGACGCTCTGCGACGCGAGCGGCAGCTGCAAAGGATCGGCGGCGAGCGCCGCGCCCTGCTCCAGCGCGAGCGTGAAGCGATAGGGAATGCGGTTCTGTCGCAGGAAATCGACCTCGGGTAGTCCGACCTGTACCGCCCGGAAACCGAACACGTCATCAACAGCGCTGTCAAACTGGGCGAGCTCCCAATCGAGCACGTACGCTCCCTGGGGGGTGGAGAGCCACCCGGAAAGCGATGAGCGACCGCCGTTATACTTCAGCGCCCCGTTCTGGACGAAGGGTCGGTGCATGCGTGAAGTGGTTCCGCTGGACGTTGTTCCAATCAGCGCTTTCAAGGACAACTACGTCTGGACGCTGCGCAATGCGACGCACGCCGCGGTGGTGGACCCCGGCGAGGCGCGGCCAGTGCTCGACTATCTCGCGCGCGAGAACCTTGACCTCGCCGCAATCCTCGCGACCCATCATCATCCCGACCATGTCGGCGGTATTGCGCAGATCCTGGAAACGTTCCGGGTCCCGGTCTATGGGCCGAAACACGAGCCGATCGCGACGCTCACCCGGCCTGTTTCCGAGGGCGACACGGTGAGCATCCCGCAGCTCGGCGTGACGCTCTCGGTACTCGACATCCCCGGCCATACGCGCGCGCATATCGCCTATTATGGGGCAGGTGCGCTGTTCTGCGGCGACACCCTCTTCGCATGCGGGTGCGGGCGCCTGTTCGAAGGAACGGCGGAGCAGATGTATACGTCGCTCGAGAAGCTGCGCGCACTACCCGACGACACCAAGGTCTACTGCGGGCACGAGTACACGCTCGCGAACATCGGATTCGCGAAGGGAGTTGAGCCGCGCAACGCCGAGCTCGCCGCGCGCGAAACGCGCGACCGCGCCTTGCGCGCCGCCGGCAAGCCCACCGTGCCGAGCACGCTGCGCGACGAGAAGGCCACCAATCCATTCCTGCGCTGCACTGAGCCCGCCGTGGTCGAATCGGTCAACAAATACCTAGGTACGCGCGTTTCCGATCCTGTGCGCGTATTTGCGGCGATACGGGAGTGGAAAAACCGCTCGTGAGAAAATTCCTGCTCCCGGTCGCTCTGGTGCTCCAGGCCTGCGCAACGCAGCCTGTCCCGGAGCCCGCTCCAGAGCCGGCCGCGCTCCCCGAGCCTTCGATCGTCCAGCCGGTTACGCCGTCTCCACCGCCGGCCGCTGCGGCGAAGCCCGCTCCGAAACCGGTGATCGCGACGCCTAAGCCTTTCGATGCGCTGCCTCTGGTGGTCGATCCGCCCGCCATCGTCGGCATCGACCTCGCGCGCGAGCCAAGCGACCTGTGGTCGCGCATCCGCGAGGGCTTTGCGATTCCCGACCTCACCGGGCCCCTGGTGAAGCAGAAGACCACGCAGTACGTGGCGCGCCCGGAGTATTTGCAGCGCATCCTGACGCGCAGCAAGCTTTACCTGTATCACATCGTCGAGGAGATCGAGAAGCGCGGCCTGCCGACCGAGCTTGCGCTGCTTCCGATGGTGGAAAGCGCCTTCAACCCGATGGCATACTCGCGCGCGCATGCCTCGGGCCTGTGGCAGTTCATCCCCGGCACCGGCAAGCGCTTCGAGCTCGAGCAAAACTCCTGGTACGACGGCCGGCGCGACATCGTCGATTCGACCAGCGCCGCGCTCGACTACCTGACCAAGCTCTACGAGATGCACGGCGACTGGCATCTCGCGCTCGCCTCCTACAACTGGGGCGAGAACGCGGTGAAGAAGGCCGTCGCCCGCAACAGGGCACAGGGCAAGAAGACCGACTACGCGAGCCTACGCATGCCCAAGGAGACGCGGCATTACATTCCGAAGTTTCAGGCACTGAAGAACATCATCGCTAACCCCGCCGCCTACGGCGTCGACCTGGACGGGATCCCGAACCAACCGTACTTTACCGTCATCGCGGAAGCCCCGGACATCGACGTTCACCTCGCCGCGCGACTCGCCGAGATGCCGGTCGAGGAGTTCATCGCGCTGAACCCCGGCTTCAGCCGGCCGCTGATTCGCTCATCAGAAGTGAGCCGCATCATCCTGCCGAACGACAAGGTCGTGGCGTTCTACGACAACCTCGATGCCCTGGACGAGAGTTCGCTCGTGTCCTGGCAGGTCTACCACCCGAAGCAGAACGAAAAGCTTGATGCGATCGCCCAGCGCTTTCACATCAGCGTCAACGAGCTCAAGCGCGTGAACGGCATTACCCCACGCTCCACGCGCATGCCCAAGGAACTCGTCGTGCCAAAGAACCCGGAAGCGAGGGAGACCCTAGCGGAGCTGCCGCTCATGTACGCGCCGCCAATCCCGCAACGCGGCCCGGCACGCGCCGTGTACGTCGTGAAGCACGGCGACACGC
>DATFEI010000123.1:0-3716 GCA_035251315.1 Burkholderiales bacterium
CGCCTTCACGAGCGGCGGGCCGCCGAGGAAGATCGTGCCCTGGCCCTTGACGATGATCGATTCATCGCACATCGCCGGCACGTAGGCGCCGCCCGCGGTGCTCGAGCCCATCACGCAGGCGATCTGCGGGATGCGCGCCGCAGAAAGGTTCGCGATGTTGTAGAAGATGCGGCCGAAGTGCTCGCGGTCCGGGAACACGTTGTCCTGCTCGGGGAGGTAGCCGCCGCCCGAGTCGACGAGATAGATGCACGGCAGCCGGTTCTGGGCCGCGATCTCCTGCGCGCGCAGGTGCTTCTTCACCGTCATCGGATAGTAAGTGCCGCCCTTGATCGTCGCGTCGTTCGCGACGATCACGCATTCGCGGCCGCATATCCGGCCGATGCCGCAGATGATGGACGCGGAGTGCACGTCCCCGCCGTACATTCCCCACGCCGCGAGCTGCCCGATCTCGAGGAAGGGTGAGCCCGGGTCGAGGAGCTTCGCCACGCGCTCGCGCGGCAGCATCTTGCCGCGCGCCGTGTGCTTGTCGCGCGCCGCCTTGTCTCCGCCCTGGGTGACGACCGAGACCTTCTGCTTCAGGTCCTCCACCAGCGCGCGCATGCGGGCGGCGTTCTCGCGGAATTCCTCCGAGCGCGAATTGAGCTGGCTCCGGATCAAAAGGGCGTCTGCCTTAGAATGGTTCCTTTAACCAGCGCTCGATCTGCTCCAGGCGGTCGACACCCCAGAAGGGCTCGCCGTCGATCACGATGTAGGGCGAGCCGAAGACACCTTTGGCGAGCGCTGCTTCGACTTCGGCGCGCGTCTGGTCCTTGACGGTTTGACTATCGATCTGCGGCTGCAAGCCCAGGGAGTTGGCGATTTTCAGAACCTGGCTGGCCTCGCCGATGTTCACGTTGTCGACGAAATAGGCCCGGAAGAGTGCTTTCGCCAGCAATACCTGCTCTTTCGGATCCTTCAGGGAATAGAAAGCCCTGCAAGCGGCAACGGTGGAGACGGGAAACGGCTCGGGCATCCGGAACGGGACGCCGTGGAAACGCGCCGAGCGCAGGAAGTCGCGCTTCGCGTAGTCGCCCTTCAACGGGATGCTGGGTAGCGGGCCGCTCCCTGTGGCCTTGAAGGCGACCCCGAGCAGCATCGGTCGCCAGGTGACGCCACGACCGTGGTTCGCCGCGAGCGCCTCGATCTTGTGCGAGGCGAGGTAGCCGTACGGGGAGGAGAAGTCGAAATAGAAGTCGATGGACGGCTTCATCCTTCCTCCAGGGCTCTTCCGATGACGAGGCGCTGGATGTCGTTGGCGCCTTCGTAGATCTTGGTTACGCGCACGTCGCGCCATAGCCGCTCGACGGGGAAGTCGGTGACGTAGCCGTAGCCGCCATGGATCTGGATCGCGTCCGAGCACACTTTTTCCGCCATCTCCGAGGCGAAAAGCTTGGCCATGGACGCTTCCTTGAGGCAGGGCTTGCCTTCATCGCGCAGCCGCGCCGCGTGCAGGTAGAGCTGGCGCGCGGCCTCGACCTGGGTCGCCATGTCGGCGAGCCTGAAATTGACCGCCTGGTGCCCGATCAGGGGCTTGCCCATGCTCTTGCGCTCGCGCGCGTACGCGACCGCAGCCTCGAGCGCCGCACGCGCGACGCCGGTCGCTTGCGCCGCGACATTGATGCGGCCCGACTCCAGGTTGGCGAGCGCAATGCGGTATCCAACGCCTTCTTGCGACAACAGCAGATCGGCGGGGACTCTGCAATTCTCGAAAACAATCTGGGCCGTGTCGGAGGCGTGCTGGCCAGCCTTGTCCTCGATGCGGGCCACCTTGTAGCCCGGCGTGGATGTCGGCACGACGAACGCGCTGATACCGCGTTTTGCCGCTTGTTTCTGGGTTACAGCAAAGACAACCGCGATGTCGGCGTTCTTCCCGGAGGTGATGAATTGCTTGACACCGTTCAGCACGTAGTGCGAGCCCTGCTTTTCAGCGCGCGTGGTGATCGCCGAGGCATCGGAGCCGACCTGGGGCTCGGTGAGCGCGAAGGCGGCGAGGAGCTTGCCCTGAGCCAAGGGCTTGAGAAACTCCTCCTTCTGTGTCTTGTTTCCGTAGCCGGCAAGAATCCCGGCGACGAGGTTATTCACCGCAACAATGGTCGCCGTCGAGCAGTCGCCCGCCGCGATCTCCTCGCACGCGACGGCGAGCGAGGTGTAGTCGAGCCCCGCGCCGCCCCATTCCTCGGCTATCGCGACGCCGTAGAGTCCCATCTCGGCGAGGCCCTTCAGCGCCTCCCTGGGAAACATCTTCTCGCGGTCCCAGCGGGCGGCGTTCGGCGCGAGCTGCTCGCTCGCAAATCGCCGCACGGCTTGGCGGATCTCTTCAGCTTGCGCGGACATAGGTGAGCGTATGGTGGCTGAAGAGATTGCCCTTGCGGCCGTGGCACTGGGCGACGCCGTAGATTCTGCGCCGGCCCAATTTCAAGATATGCGCGGTGCAGTACACGTGCTCGCCCTTGGCGGGGGAAAGGAACGCGGTGTTGAGGTCCGAAGTAAGCGCGTCGTTCTCGACCCCGATGCGCGCCTTGATCGCGAGCCACATGGCGCAATCGGCCGCCGCCATGAGCGCCGGGCCGTTGATGATTCCGCCCGGTCGCTCCAGCGCGGCTTTGTGCGGAAGCTCCAGCATGCAGCCCGCGCTATTTATCTTCACCACACGAAAACCATAATGGCGGAGGAAGCGCGAGCGGTCGAGCAGTTGCTGCAACGCCTTTTTCAAGCGAGCTCGACCGCCATGGCCGTGGCCTCTCCGCCTCCGATGCACAGGCTCGCCACGCCGCGCTTCAAGCCGTACTTGCGCAGCGCCCCGATGAGCGTCACCACGATGCGGGCTCCCGAGGCGCCGATCGGGTGGCCGAGCGCGCAGGCGCCGCCATGCACGTTGACCTTGTCGTGCGGCAGGCCGTGCTCCTTCATCGCGGCCATGGTCACGACCGCGAAGGCCTCGTTGATCTCGTAGAGATCGACCTCGCTTGCGTTCCAGTTCGTTTTCTCGAGCAATTTCCTTATTGCCTCCACCGGGGCGGTGGTGAACCATCCCGGCTCCTGCGCGTGCGTGGCATGCCCGACCACGGTCGCAAGCGGCGCAAGGCCGCGCTTCTCTGCCACCGAGCGGCGCATCATGACGAGCGCCGCAGCGCCGTCGGAGATCGAGCTCGAGTTTGCCGCCGTAACTGTGCCGTCCTTGCGGAACGCGGGCCTGAGCGTCGGAATCTTCTCCAGGTTGGCCTTGAACGGCTGCTCGTCGTTCTCGACGAACTTCTCTTCCTTCCCTGCCTTGATTGCCATGGGAGTGATTTCCCACGCGAACCAGCCTTGCTTGTTCGCCTTTTGTGCCCGTTGCAAGGACGCCACCGCGAAAGCGTCTTGTTCTTCTCTCTTAAAAGCGTATTTGGTGGCGCAATCTTCGGCGAAGGTGCCCATGAGGCGGCCGCCGCCTTTTTCGTCTTTTGTGTAGGCGTCCTCCAGGCCGTCGTAGAACATGTGATCGAGCACCTGGCCGTGGCCCATGCGCAAGCCCGCGCGGGCCTTGGGGAGGAGGTACGGAGCGTTCGTCATGGACTCCATGCCGCCCGCAACCATGATGTTGTTGGTTCCAGAAAGAAGAAGGTCATTAGCCAGCATTGCCGCTTTCATCCCGGAGCCGCACATCTTGTTCACCGTGGTGCAGCCGACGGCGAGCG
>DATFEI010000154.1:0-21987 GCA_035251315.1 Burkholderiales bacterium
GGCGCGGGGCAGATGCGGCCGGTGAACTCGGGGAAATTGTTGGTGGAGTGCAGCACCTCGATCGCGGCTTTCCAGTCCTGGCGATACACGAGGTCGTTCCAGTCCGGAATGATGTTGTTCACCGGGCAGCCGGACATGCAGAACGGGATGCCGCAGTCCATGCAGCGCGCGCCCTGCACCGCGGCGGCCTCGTCGGACAGGCGCAGGTAGAACTCCCGGTAGTGCTTCTTCCGCGCTTCGACCGGCTCGTGCGGCTCCTCGAGCCGCTTGTGCTCGAGGAACCCCGTGATCTTGCCCATTACGCGGCGACCTTCTTGTGGGCGAGTTCAGCCAGAGCGCGCCGGTACTCCTTCGGGAACACCTTGACAAAACGCGCGCGGTGCTGCGGCCATTTTTCGAGAATCTCCGCCGCGCGCCTGGAGCCCGTCTGCTTCTGGTGGTTCTCGATCAGGCGCTTAAGCATCGACTCGTCTTCAGGCTCCACCAGAGGCTCGAGGTCCACCATCGCGGGGTTGCAGCGCCGAGCGAAATCGCCGTCGATGTCAAAGACATAGGCGAAGCCGCCCGACATGCCGGCGGCGAAATTCCTTCCGGTACCTCCCAGCACAACTACGGTGCCACCGGTCATATATTCGCAGCCGTGGTCGCCGACGCCCTCGACCACCGCGCGCGCCCCCGAGTTGCGCACCGCGAAGCGCTCGCCGGCAACGCCACGGAAGTAGGCTTCGCCGGCGATCGCGCCGTAGAGCACGACGTTGCCGGTGATGATGTTCTCCGTCGGCTCGCCGCGGAACTTCGGCGAGGGCTGCACTGAGATCCGACCGCCGGAGAGCCCCTTGCCACAGTAATCGTTGGTGTCGCCCACCAGGTCGAGCGTCACGCCCTTCGCGAGGAAGGCGCCGAAGCTCTGGCCGGCCGAGCCGGCGAAGCGAATGTGGATCGTGTCGTCGGGCAGCCCCTCGTGGCCGTAGCGCTTCGCGATCTCGTGCGACAGCATCGTGCCGACGGTGCGATTGATGTTCCGTATGGGCGTCTCGATCGCTACTTTCTCGCCGCGCTCGAGCGCCGGCCGCGCCAGCTCGATCAGGCGGTTGTCGAGCGCCTTCTCAAGCCCATGGCTCTGAACTTCATTGTGGAAACGGGAGACCTCCGCAGGCATCTTCGGCATCGCAAAAATGCGCGAGAAGTCGAGCCCCTTCGCCTTCCAGTGCTCGACCCCCTTCCTCGTATCCAGGAATTCCGTACGACCGATCAGTTCATTGAAGGAGCGCACACCGAGCTGCGCCATGAGCTCGCGCGCCTCCTCGGCGACATGGAAGAAATAATTCACCACGTGCTCGGGCTTGCCTTCGAACTTACGCCGCAGCACCGGGTCCTGGGTCGCCACGCCGACCGGGCAGGTGTTCAGGTGGCACTTGCGCATCATGATGCAGCCCTCGACGACCAGCGGGGCGGTGGCGAAGCCGAACTCGTCGGCGCCCAGGATCGCGCCGACCACCACGTCGCGCCCGGTCTTCATCTGGCCGTCGACCTGCACGGCAATGCGGCCTCTCAATCTGTTCAAGACCAGGGTTTGTTGAGTCTCGGCAAGGCCCAATTCCCACGGCGTGCCGGCATGCTTGATCGAGGACCACGGAGACGCTCCGGTCCCGCCGTCGTGCCCGGCGATCGTGACATGGTCGGACTTGCCCTTCGATACGCCTGCGGCGATCGTGCCGACGCCCACCTCGGACACAAGCTTCACCGAGATGGCGGCGTTCGGGTTCGAGTTCTTGAGATCGTGGATGAGCTGCGCCAGGTCCTCGATCGAGTAGATGTCGTGGTGCGGTGGCGGCGAGATCAGCTCGACCCCCGGAGTCGAGTAGCGGAGCTCGGCGATGTACTCCGACACCTTGCGGCCTGGAAGCTGGCCGCCTTCGCCCGGCTTGGCGCCCTGCGCAATCTTGATCTGCAGCATCTCGGCGCTCGCCAGGTACTCGGCGGTGACGCCAAAGCGGCCCGAGGCGACTTGCTTGATCTTCGACTTGAGCGAATCGCCCTCTCGCAACAGGATGTCCACCTCAACGCGGCTCTTTCCCAATCTGCTTTGCAGGGATTCGCCCGCCTTCACGGGTGCATAACGCCGGCGGTCCTCGCCGCCCTCTCCGGTGTTCGATTTCCCGCCGATGCGGTTCATGGCGATCGCGAGCGTTGTATGCGCCTCCGTCGAGATCGAGCCGAGCGACATCGCCCCGGTGGAGAAGCGCTTGACGATCTCGGCCGCGGACTCGACTTCCTCGATCGGCACCGGCGCGCGCAGACCGAAGCGGAACTCGAACAGCCCGCGGAAGGTCATGTGGCGCCGCGACTGGTCGTTGATGATCGCCGCGTATTCTTTGTACGTGGCGTAGGAGTTGGCGCGGGAGGCGTGCTGCAGCTTGGCAATCGCGTCGGGGGTCCAGGTGTGATCCTCGCCGCGTACCCGCCAGGCGTACTCGCCGCCCGCGTCCAGCATGTGGGCGAGTACGGGATCGCGCTCGTCGAACGCCGCGCGGTGGATCCGGATCGCTTCTTCCGCGAGGTCGAAAAGGTCGATGCCCTCGACGTTCGAAGCGGTGCCGGTGAAGTACTTGTCGACGAGCGACCTCGCCAGGCCGAGCGCCTCGAAGATCTGGGAGCCGGTGTAGGACATGTAGGTCGAGATGCCCATCTTGGACATCACTTTCTTCAGTCCCTTGCCGATCGCCTTGACGTAGTTCTTGACCGCCTTGCTCTTGTCCTGCGCCGAGGCAAGCACGGTCTCGAGCGCGAGGTACGGGTGTACGGCCTCGGCGCCGTAGCCGCCGAGGAGCGCGAAATGGTGCACCTCGCGCGCGCTGCCCGTCTCGACCACCAGGCCGGTCGAGGTGCGCAACCCCTTGCCGACGAGCTGCTGGTGGATCGCCGATAGGGCGAGAAGGGCGGGAATGGCGACCCGCTCCGTGTCGACCAGGCGGTCGGAGATGATGATGATCGAATAGCCCGAACGCACCGCGTCCTCGGCCTGCGCAGCGAGCGAGGCGAGGCGCGCCTCGATCGCTTCCTTGCCCCAGGCGACGGGGTAGGTGATGTCGAGCTCGCATGCCCTGAACTTGCCGCCGGTGTAGCGCTCGATATGCCGGATCTTCTCCATCTCGAAGAAGTCGAGCACCGGCTGCGTCACTTCCAGACGCAGCGGCGGATTGAGCTCGTCGATGCCGAGCAGGTTGGGCTTCGGGCCGATGAACGAGACGAGCGACATCACGAGCTCCTCGCGGATCGGGTCGATCGCGGGGTTCGTCACCTGTGCGAAGAGCTGCTTGAAGTAGTGGTAGACGGTCTTGTTCTTGTTCGACAGCACCGCGAGCGGCGAGTCGTTGCCCATTGACCCGACCGGCTCCTCGCCCGCGGCGCTCATCGGCTGCAGGATGAACTTGAGGTCCTCCTGGGTATAGGCGAACGCCTGCTGGCGGTCGAGGAGCGGCACCGCCGACTTGAGCGGCCGCGTCTTTTCACTCTCGACCTCATCGAGCTTGACGCGGATGCGCTCGATCCATTCGGCGTAGGGCTTGGCGCCCGCGAGCGTCTCTTTGAGCTCCTTGTCGTCGACGATGCGGCCCTTCTCCAGGTCGACGAGGAACATCTTGCCTGGCTGCAAGCGCCACCTCTTGACGATCTTCTCCTCGGGAATCGGCAGGCAGCCGCATTCCGAGCCCATGATCACGAGGTCGTCGTCGGTGACGATGTAGCGCGAGGGCCGCAGGCCGTTGCGGTCGAGCGTGGCGCCGATCTGCCGTCCGTCGGTGAAAGCAATCGACGCCGGCCCGTCCCACGGCTCCATCATCGCGGCGTGGTACTCGTAGAACGCGCGGCGCGCCGGATCCATCAGCGTGTGGTTCTCCCACGCCTCCGGGATCATCATCATCATCGCGTGCGCCACCGAGTACCCGCCCATCACGAGCAGCTCGAGCGCGTTGTCGAAAGAGGCCGAGTCGGACTGGCCGTCGTAGATCAGCGGCCAGATCTTGTCGAGGTCCTTGCCGAGGATCGGCGAGGAGATCGCGCCCTGGCGGGCGCGGATCCAGTTCACGTTGCCGCGCAGAGTATTGATCTCGCCGTTGTGGCAGATCATGCGGAACGGGTGCGCGAGGTCCCAGGAGGGGAACGTGTTCGTCGAGAAGCGCTGGTGCACGAGCGCGAGCGCGGATTCCACGCGCGCGTCCTTCAGGTCGAGGTAGTACTCGCCCACCTGATAGGCGAGCAGCATCCCCTTGTAGCAGACCGTGCGCGCCGACATCGAAGGCACGTAGAACTCTTTCCCGTGCTTCAGCTTCAGCGCCTGGATGGCGTGCCCCGAGCTCTTGCGGATGATATAGAGCTTGCGCTCGAGCGCGTCGGTGACGGTGACGCGCCGGCCGCGACCAATGAACACCTGCCGAATGACAGGCTCGAGCTTCTTCGCCGGCTCGGCGAGGTCGGAGTTGTCCACCGGAACGTCGCGCCAGCCAAGCAATACCTGGCCCTCGTCCTTGATCGCGCGTTCGATCTCGTATTCGCAAGCGAGGCGCGACGCCGGGTCGCGCGGCAGGAACACCATGCCGACGCCGTACTGGCCCGCCGGAGGAAGCTTCACGCCCTGTCTTGCCATCTCCTCGCGATAGAAGCGGTCGGGGATCTGGATCAGGCAGCCCGCGCCGTCCGAGAGCTTCGGGTCGTAGCCGACCGCGCCGCGGTGGCTCAGGTTCTTGAGCACCGAAAGCCCTTGTTCGATGATCGCGTGCGACTTCTTGCCCTTGATGTGCGCGACGAAGCCAACGCCGCAGGCGTCATGCTCGTAGGAGGGGTGATACAACCCTTGCCGCATCTCTGTAATGCGCAAGCTCATGACCAGACTACCCAATATACATTTACTGCCTTGCAGCGACAATGGCTTGGCGAACCGCGCGCTCCTCGATATCCGTGTGCAAGGCGGCGCGCCCCATCGCCTCGAGCACGACGAAGCGCGTCTTGCCTTTGGCCCCTTTCTTGTCTAGCGCCATCAGCTCGAGCAGACGCTCGGGACCGAGCGCCGGCCCGTTGACCGGCAAGCCGGCTCGCTCAAGCAAGGCGCGCACGCGGCTGACTTCAATTTTTTTCACGTAGCCCATAAGCGCCGATAACTCTGCCGCCATCACCATGCCGGCGGCGACCGCCTCGCCGTGCAGCCAGGCACCGTAGCCGGTCGCCGCCTCGATCGCATGGCCGAAGGTGTGACCGAAGTTGAGTAGCGCCCGCGCGCCCGACTCGCGCTCGTCCTCGGCCACGACGCGGGCCTTCAGCTCACAGCTCCGGCGCACGGCATGCGCCAGCGCTTTTGGGTCTTTCTTAAGAATCTTCTCTATATTGGATTCCAGCCATTCGAAGAAAGCGGCGTCGAGCGCGAGTCCGTGCTTGATCACCTCTGCCAAGCCCGAGCGCAGCTCGCGCTCCGGCAGCGTGTCGAGCGTGGCCACGTCCGAGATCACCGCGAGCGGCTGGTGGAACGCGCCGATCATGTTCTTGCCGAGCGCGTGGTTGATCGCGGTCTTACCGCCGACCGCGGAATCGACCTGGGCAAGAAGCGTCGTCGGCACTTGCAGGAAGGCGACGCCGCGCTGATAGACAGCGGCGGCGAAGCCCGCAAGATCACCGACCACGCCGCCGCCCAGAGCGACGATCAGCGTATCGCGCCCGCAGCGCGCGCCGAGCAGGGCGTCGAAGACCTGGTTGAGCGTCTGCCAACTCTTGGCTTGCTCACCGTCGGGAACGATGATCTCCGCGACGCGCGCGCCTTGCAGCGCGAGTCTTACTTGCCGAAGGTAGAGCGGCGCGACTACCTCGTTGGTGACGATAGCGGCGCCGCCGCCACCGAGATGCTGCGCATAGAGCTCCGCCGACGAGATGAGGCCCCTGCCGATGTGGATCGGATAGGAGCGGCTGCCGAGCGCTACGCGGAGGCTTTCCATCGCTCTCCGAGCTGCTCGAGCAGGCCGCGCGCCAGCACTTGCACGCTCTGCCTGCCGGTGTCCACGATCAAGTCGGCGATACTGCGATACAGAGGATCGCGCTCGCGATAAAGCTCGCGCAGGCGCGCGAGCGGATTGCCGGTCGCAAGCAACGGGCGGTTGCGGTCTTGCCGCACACGCTCGTAGAGGTGCTCGGGCGTTGCGCGCAGGTACACCACCGTGCCGCGCTCGGCGAGAAGCCGCCGGTTCTCGGCCTCGAGCACGACGCCTCCGCCGGTGGCGAGCACGATGCCGTCGAGCTTAACGAGCTCCGCGATCGCCTGCGCCTCGCGCGCGCGGAAACCAGCCTCTCCCTCGATCTCGAAGATCACCGGGATCTTCACGCCGCAGCGCGCCTCGATCTCGTGATCCGAATCGACAAAGCGCAACTTGAGGCGCCGCGCGAGCATTCGCCCGACGGTGGTCTTGCCAGCGCCCATCATGCCGACGAGGTAAAGGTTGCCCGCGCGTTGCATTCCCGCATTGTAGAAACAAAGCGGCCGGGAGGTCCCGGCCGCGCCTGCTCAAAAGAGGAAGGAGAAGCGGGCGATGCTAGCGAATGGTGAGCCGCTCATTGACCACGCGCGGGGTGATGAACACGAGGAGCTCGGTTTTCGAGGTGCTCGAGGTCGTGTTCTTGAACAGGTAGCCGAGAATCGGGATGTCGCCGAGCAGCGGGACCTTGGTGACGTCGGTGCGGTCGTTCTCCTCGAAGATCCCGCCGATAACCACCGTGCCGCCATTCTCGACCAGCACCTCGGTCTTGACATGCTTGGTGTTGATCGCCACGCCGGCCGGGGTTACCGCGCCCGGCTGGTCCTTGTTGACATCCAGGGTCATGATGACGTTGCCGTCGGGCGTGATCTGGGGCTTCACCTTAAGAGCGAGGTTCGCCTTGCGGAAGGTCACGGCGGTGGCGCCCGAGGAGGTCGCCTGCTGGTACGGGATCTCGGTGCCCTGCTCGATGACGGCCTCGACCTGATCGGCGGTGAGCACGCGCGGGCTGGCGATGATCTTGCCCTTGCCGTCGGCCTCGAGCGCGCTTAGCTCCAAGTTGAGGAACCGGGTGGCCCCGCTATTGAAAAGGATGAAGGAGAACTGCCCCGCTTGGAACGCGTTCAGGCCCGCCGCCGGCAGGTTGACGTTGGTGGCGTTAGCGAAGAAATCGGGAATGGTCGCGATCTGACCGGTATGGAACCCGGTATCGGCAAGTCCAGCGCCCGCGACGACGCGCGGGCTGTTCTGGCCGAGAATGCGGTGGCCGCTCGCCTGGGTGTCGTGGATGCCGAGCCGCGCGCCCAGGTTGCGGCTAAACGAGTCGTTCGCCTCCACGATGCGCGCCTCGATCATCACCTGGCGCACTGCAATATCGATCTTGGCAATCAAGCGGCGCACATCCTCCAGGCGGCTCGGCGTGTCCTGGACGAACAGCGTGTTGGTGCGTGCATCCACTACCGCGCTGCCGCGCTTGGACAGGATGCGCTGGGTCGGGTCGGAAAGCAGCTTCTGCACGTCGGCCGCCTTCTGGTAGTTCATCTGGAACGATTCCGTGCGCGTCTGCTCGAGGTCCGAGATCTGGTTCGCCGCCTCGAGCGCGAGCTTCTCGCGCGTGGCGATCTCGTCGCGCGGCGCGATCCAAATGACGTTGCCACTGCGGCGGCTGTCCAGCCCGCGCGTTTGCAGGATGATCTCGAGCGCCTGGTCCCACGGCACGTCCTTAAGGCGCAGCGTGAGGTTTCCGGTCACCGTGTCGCTCGTGATGATGTTCAGGTCGGTGAAGTCCGCGATCACGTTCAGCACGGCGCGCACTTCGACGTTCTGGAAGTTGAGCGACAGCCGCTCGCCCGTATAGCGGCCTTTCTGCGCGCCGGCGCGCGACGGATCGGCGACCACGGGCTTCACTTCCAGCACGAACAGAGTGTCGGACTGGTAGGCGTTGTGCTCCCACTGTCCGCGCGGCTCGATCACCATGCGTACGTTGTCACCCTGCTGGAACGTGCTGACGACGTTGATCGGCGTGCCGAAGTCCAGCACGTCGAGCCGCCGGCGCAGGTTCTCCGGAAGCGAAGTCTTGAGGAAATCGACCACGATGTTCTGCCCCTGCACCCGGATGTCGATGCCCGTGGTGCTATCGGAGAGGTCCACGGCCACCCGACCCTCGCCCGCACGGCCGCGGCGGAAATCGATGTCGCGCACCGCATGCTTGATGTCTTGCCGCCCCTCGGCAAACTGGGCGACGGATGCGCCGGAGGGCTGCGCCACGGGCGCCTCCGCGAGCGTGACGACAAGCGTGTTGCCGTCGAGGACCGCCTCGTGGCCGAGCGGGCGGCGCAGGTTGAGAACGAGGCGCGTGCGATCGGCGCCCTGCACGACGTTCATGCTGCGCAGCTCGCCCTGACCGATGTCCTCGTTGGCACGGCCAAGCGCGTTCACGGTGTTGGGGAAGTCGAATGCGATGCGGGCCGGCGACGCGACCGAGAAGTTCGGCGGCACGCTTTTCAGCGGCGCCTTGGTGGTGATACGCACGACCGTGCGGCCTCTCTCCTGGCCGACCTGGAACTTGTCGATGCTGTTGGTCTGCGCGGCACACAGTCCCAAACCTGCCAACCAGAGGAGTAGCGCGTGGATGATGGTCGTGGCTTTGGTATTCATCGTTTTGCCTCCACCAGTTGCAGCGAGCTCATGCGCTCTACCCAGTCTCCGATCGAGTCCTGGACCAGCTCTTTCAGGCTGATCTGGGCCTCGTCGATCGCGGTGATAACGCCGAAGTTCTGGCCCATGTAGTTGCCCTTCCTCACGCGGTACAGGTGCGGGCCGGCTTTAACCAGCGCAAAAGTCTCCTTCTTCTGCGTGATCGTGCCGAGCATCTGGATCGACTCCAGCGGGAAGGCCTCGAGCGGCTCGGGCGGACGCTTGCGCTGCTCGTCGATCAGGCTCGATGTGGCGCCCGGGGTGGCGCGACCGGCCTGCACGACCTCGAGGCGCTGCGGCCGGAACGGGTCTATCTGCCCCTCGGCGGTGTACGGCACCGGCTCGTAGGGCTTGACCTGCGGCAGCGGATCGACGCGCCCGCGCAGGTCCTTGGTGAGCTGGTTGAGCTCCTCCTTCAGGTCGCTGTGTTCGTCACCGCCGCAGCCCGCCGCGAGCGCGACGGCGAGCGCCGCGAGCGTGCTCCCCAATCTGGCCCCGATGCTCATTTCTTGCCCGGGCCTTTCTTCGTAGCCTTGCGCTGCTCGGCGATCTCGTCGTCGTCGAGATAGCGGAAAGTGCGCGCAATCGCGTCCATGGTCAGGACGCCGTCCTTGCTGGCGACGATGCTGACGTCCTTGAGCGTAACGATGCGCGAGAGCTGGCCGACGTCGCTCGCGAATGCGCCCATGTCGTGGTAGGTGCCGGTCACCCGCACGTCGATCGGCAACTCGGCGTAGAACTCGCGCCGGATCTCGGCTCCCGCCGGCTTGAACAACTCGAATTGCAGGCCGCGGCCGAGCCCCGCCTGGTTGATGTCGACGAGCAGCGCGTCCATCTGCGACTTGTTGGGCAGCTGCTTCAGCAGAGCGCCGAACTGGGTATCGATCTCGCGCAGCTGCTGCCGGTGCAGGTCGAGGTTGATCGCCTGCTTTTTCTTTTGCACGTACTCCTGCTTCAGTTTCGTTTCCTTGAGCCGCCCGGCTTCAAGCTCCTCGATCTGCCCCTGGTTGAAAATGAAAAACCCGGCGACCGGAACGCCGGCCAGGATCGCGAGCAGGACCAGTATCTTGGGCCCTGCGCCCCAGGTACCCGCGTCTCGCCAGTTCGTGCGCCTGAATTCCTCGACCAGTGCGTTGAAGCTCATCGCCATGGCCTACCCCTTTGTCGCCGCCGGCTTGGCGGCGTCCTTGGCCGCATCCTTGGCCGCATCCTTGGCCTCGGCGCGCTTGAGACTCAGGTACAGGTTGAAATCCGAGATCCGCCGCCTGTCGATGACGGCCGATTTCACCTCGACGAGCGTCGGTTGCTCGAGCCAAGGGGAAGCTTCGATATTTCGCATCAGCGTCGAGACCCGGGCGTTGGACTGCGCGAAGCCGGCGACGTGGACCTTCCCGCCGCTCTGCTTCATCGAGCGCAGGTACACCCCTTCGGGCATCTGGCGCACCATCTGCTCGAGAAGGTGCACGGTCTGCGCGCGATCGGCCTGCAGCGTCTCGATGATCTGCTTGCGCGCTAGCAGCGCCTGGATCTGATTGCGCAGCTCGTTGATATCGGCAATGTCCTTGTCGAGCTTCTTGATCTCGCTCGTAAGGAAAGTATTGCGATCGTTCTGCACCTCGATCTGGCTGGCGTAAAACTGGTAGATGAGGCCCGCGAGCGCGGCGGCGACCACGAAGGTGCCCAACGCGACCGTGACGAAGTGCTGCCGTGCGCGCTTGCGCCGGTCGGCGCGGTGAGGCAGCAGGTTGATGCGTGGGTTCATTGGGGGTCGAACCTCCTCATCGCCAGACCGCACGCGACGATCAGCGAAGGCGCGTCCGACATCAGGCGCTTGAGCTGGATCTTCGGCGACGCCTGCATCAACGCGAACGGATTGGCGACGCTCGTCGGCACCTGTGTGCGCGTATGCACGACCTCGTCGAGCCCGGGGATCACGGCCGAGCCGCCGGCGAGCAGGATATGGTCCACGGCGTGGTATTGCGTCGAGGTGAAGAAAAACTGCAGCGCCCGCTGCACCTCCATCGACAGATTCTCCATGAAGGGCTTGATGACTTCGGTCTCGAAGTCATCGGGCAGCTCGCCTGAGCGCTTTGCGCTCTCCGCCTCCTCCGGGGCCATGCCGTAGCGGCTGACGATGTCCTGCGTGAGCTGGTTGCCGCCGAAGGCCTGCTCGCGCGTATAGATGGACTGCTCGTTGCGCAGCACGGCCACGTTCATGACGTTTGCCCCGACGTCGACGACCGCGACGTTCTGGTCCTTACCGCCTCCGGGCAGCGCCTGCACCACGAGCGACAGCGCGGTCTGCTGGGCGAACGACTCGACGTCCATTACGAGAGCCTTCAATCCGGCCGAATCGGCCACGGCCACGCGGTCCTCGACCTTCTCCTTGCGCGTGGCAGCGATCAGGACTTCCTGTTCATCCGGGCTGTTGGGCAAGGGGCCAAGAACCTGAAAGTCAAGATTCACTTCCTCCAAGGCGAACGGGATGTACTGGTTGGCCTCGCTTTCTACCTGCGCCTCGAGTTCTTCCTCCCGCAAGGCCGCCGGAACGATAATCTTCTTGCTGATCACCGCGCCGCTCGGCACGGCCATCGCCACATGCTTAGTGCGTGTGCCCATGCGCGCGTGGCAGCGCTTGACCGAGTCCGTGACCGCTTCGAGGTTGCTGATGTTGCCGTCGACCACGCTGTCGCGCGGCAAAGGCTCGATCGCGTAGCGCTCGACGCGATAGCCGCTTTTGCCGCCGTCGACCAGCTCGACCATCTTCACCGCTGACGAGCTGAGGTCCAGCCCGAACAGCGGTGGCGCCTTCGCCGTAAAAAGGTCGAATTTCATCTTATCCTTCCCCGATATTTCCCTTTTCGCGTCGCATCTTAGGCGCGATTCGCAGAAATGGCGTGAAATGCTAGCAACAAGCCCTACGGCTGTCTACTTAATTTTCCACAGGGGTAGGGCGTATGATCGCGCCGTCCCCGGCACCGTTGCAACGACGCCTGCTCCGAACTGCTCTAAGTCCGAAGAACATGTGGATCCGGTACGCTGCCTTACCCCTCGCCATCGTGGCCGGCCTAGCGCTCGCAGCGGTGCTGGCGGTAGGGCTGATGATCGTGCTCGCCTACCCCCAACTGCCCTCTCTTGAAGCCCTGGGTTCGCAACCGAAAATCCCGCTGCGCATCTATACCGCCGACGGCGTGCTGATCGGCGAGTTCGGCGAAGAGCGCCGCGCGGTGATTTCCATCACTGACGTTCCACAGCAGCTCAAAAACGCGGTCATTGCCGCCGAGGACGAGCGTTTCTACGAGCACCCGGGCATCGACTACCTGGGCGTCCTGCGTGCGGCCTGGGCCAACCTGGTCGCTGGCGGCCGGCGCCAGGGCGCGAGCACGATCACGATGCAGGTAGCCCGCAACTTCTTCCTGTCCTCCGAGAAAACCCTGACGCGCAAGCTCTACGAAGCCCTGCTCGCCTTCAAGATCGAGCACAGCTTCTCCAAGGAGCAGATCCTCGAGTTGTACGTCAATCAGATCTACCTGGGTCAGCGCGCCTACGGCTTCGCCGCTGCTTCGCAAACGTATTTCGGCAAGGCGCTGAGTGAGCTTTCGCTAGGCGAGGTAGCGATGCTTGCCGGGCTGCCCAAGGCGCCCTCGCTTTACAACCCGGTGGCAAACCCGCAACGCGCCAGGCAACGCCAGCACTACGTGCTGCGCCGCATGAACGAGCTCGGCTACATCGATGCCACACAATACGAGGACGCGCTAAAGGCGCCGCTGCGCGCGCGCGGCCGTGAGATGGCGGAGTACTCGGTGCATGCGCAATACGCCGCTGAGATGGTGCGGCAGGCGCTCGCGGAGCACTACCCGGAAGACGTCTACACGCGCGGCTTTCGGGTCTATACAACCCTGCGCAAAGCCGACCAGGAAGCCGCCTATCGCGCCCTGCGTCAGGGGGTACTCGACTATGACCGGCGGGCGGGTTATCGCGGACCGGAAGCCTATGTCGAGCTCTCGGCGAACCCGACCGACGAGGATGTGGAAGACGCGCTCGACGGCCACCCGGACAACGATGACCTGCTTGCCGCGGTCGTGCTCGCATACGACGGCAAGCAGGTGCAGGCCGGCCTGCGCAGCGGCGAGCGCATCGTCATCGCCGGAGCGGGGCTGCAGTTCGCCCAGCGCGCGCTCGACGCGAAGGCAGCGCAGCAGCGGCGCATCCGCAAAGGCGCCATCATCCGGGTGCAGCGCGAAGGCAAGGGATGGCAGATCGTGCAGCTGCCCGAGGTGGAAGCGGCGTTCATTTCCCTCGATCCACAGGATGGGGCGATCAGGGCCTTGGTCGGCGGCTTTGATTTCGGCCGCAACAAGTTCAACCATGTCACCCAGGCGTGGCGCCAACCCGGCTCCTCGTTCAAGCCCTTCATCTATTCCGCGGCCCTGGAGAAAGGTTTCACCGCCGCAACAGTCATCGCCGATGAGCCTGTCGTTCTGGAAGCCGAGCAGACGGGCAGCCAGCGGTGGGAACCGAAGAACTACGACGGCAAGTTTGAGGGCCCGATGCGCATGCGAACCGCGCTCGCCAAGTCCAAGAACATGGTGTCGATCCGCATCCTCGACGCGATCGGGCCCAAGTACGCCCAGGACTACGTGACTCGCTTCGGTTTCGAGGCCGAGCGCCACCCGGCGTATCTCACCATGGCGCTCGGCGCCGGCTCGGTAACCGCGTGGCAGATGGCGCGCGCCTATTCGGTATTCGCGAATGGCGGCTTCCTTATCCAGCCGTACTTCATTCACAAAATCGTGGACGATCGCGGCAACCCGCTCGCGCTGGCCGAGCCGCGGCGCGCGGGCGACGAGGCGTTGCGTGTCCTCGACCCGCGCAACGCCTTCATCATGGACCACATGATGCAGGACGTGACCCGTTACGGCACCGCTGCGCGCGCGGCGCGGCTCGGCCGCGCAGACCTTGCCGGCAAGACGGGCACGACAAACGAGTTCGTCGACGCCTGGTTCGCCGGCTATCAGCCCGCGCTGGTCGCCATATCATGGGTCGGCTTCGACCAGCCGAAGAGCCTTGGCCGGAACCAGACCGGCGGCGTCGTTGCGCTGCCAATCTGGCTCGGCTACATGGAGCACGTACTCGCCGACTATCCCGAGATGTTGCGCAGCGTGCCCGACGGGATCGTCGCCGTGCCGACCAGCCCGCTCGCCGGCGAATCTACCAAGATGGTGCGGGAGTTCTTCTACCGAGAGGCGGTGCCCCCGCCGGAGGTGCTGCAGCCGCTGCCGGCGCCCGCGCCGGCTCAGCCGGCGTCACCCGAGCAAGCGAACCCGCCTGCCTAGCTGCCGGGAAAGAAGCTCCGAGAGTGCCGCGAGCAGCTCTTCGCCGCTGCGCGTGTCGCGCCATGCCGCCCCGTCCCAGCGGAAGTGGAATCCGCCGCTGCGTGCCGCCACCCAGATCTCGCGAGCGGCGCCGTGCCGGTTGACGATCATCTTGGAGTCGTCGTCGAACTCGATCTCGAGGATGCCGCCACCTTTGAGCTCGAAGTCGGCTTCCACTGCCGCCCCCTCCAGCGCGCGCTCGATGGCTTCCAGCGCGGCCGCCGCGCGCGCTTCGAATTCGCTCTCATCCATGGGGTAGCATCAGGATTCTATGCGCAAGCTTTGCCTGATTGTGCTCATTGCAGCGTCGACGCTCGCCGCCGGCTGCGGCAGGAAGGGGCCGCTGTACCTGCGCGACAGCCCGCCGCCCGGCGTAAAGCCGCTCAAGCCCTATAAGCCGGTCCCCTACCCGCCCGAGCCCACCGAAGAAGAAAAGAAGTAGGCCGCGCTTGCCTTTTACTTACCGCCACGGGGTACTGTGCGCCGACGAAGCGCCGCTAGACGAGGTCGCGCGGCGCTTCGGCACGCCGTGCTTCGTCTATTCTCGAGCGGCGATAGAAGAGGCATACCACGAATTCAGCCGCGGCCTCGCAGGCCGCAGCGCCATGGTGTGCTATTCGGTGAAGGCGAATTCCAACCTCGCCGTGCTCGCGCTGCTCGCACGCCTCGGCGCCGGATTTGACATCGTCTCGGGGGGCGAACTCGCGCGGGTGCTCGCCGCGGGCGGCGACCCGCGCAAGACGCTCTTCTCCGGCGTGGGCAAGAGCGAAGCGGAGATTCGCTTCGCGTTGGAGAAGCGCATCGGCTGCATCAACCTCGAGTCCGAATCGGAGCTCAAGCGGGTGAGCTCGATTGCCGAGGGCTTGCGGACGAAAGCGCCGGTCGCCTTCCGTGTCAACCCGGATATCGACGCCCGGACGCACGAGTACATCTCGACCGGGCTGCGGGAGAACAAGTTCGGTGTGGCGCACGCTGAGGCCGAGCGGCTTTACGCGGCGGCCGTCGCCATGCCGGGAATCGCAGTCGTCGGCATCGGTTGCCACATCGGTTCGCAGCTCACGCAAGCGGCTCCGTTTGCCGAAGCTGCCGCCAGGGTTGCGACGCTCGTGGACCGGCTCGAGCGCTCCGGGATTCACCTGAGACATATCGACATCGGCGGGGGCATCGGCATCCGCTACCGCGACGAGAGCCAGGAACCGGTCAGTGGCTTCCTCGCGGCGGCCCTGGGGATGCTCGCCCGCCGAAAGGAGACCGTGATCGTCGATCCCGGCCGTTCGATCATTGGTAATGCGGGTGTGCTGCTCACCCGCGTGGAGTACGTCAAGCCCGGTCCGGCAAAGAGTTTCCTCATAGTGGATGCTGGGATGAACGATCTGATTCGCCCCGCCCTGTACGGTGCCTGGCACGACGTGCGCCCCGTGAAGGAATCCACCGCGGCGGGCGTTGTTTATGACGTAGTGGGCCCGGTGTGCGAGAGCGCGGATTTCCTGGCCAAAGAGCGCCGGCTCGCCGCAGCCCAGGGCGATCTCCTGGCGATCATGTCGTGCGGCGCCTATGCCATGGCGATGAGCTCCAACTACAACAGCCGGCCGCGCGCGGCCGAAGTCCTGATCAACGGGGCGGAGGCTCATTTGGTGCGCCGCCGCGAATCGGTCGAGGAGCTGTTTGCCCTGGAGCGCGTTCAGGGCTGAAAATCGTCCGTTCCCATGACCACTGCTACCCGCCGCCTCGCGCTTCTGGGCCTCGTCGTCGCCGTGCTGGGCGGAGCGGTGGTCGCATACTTCTTCGCGGGCGATGGCCGCGCACGCGAGGGTAGCGCCGACGCGGGCAAGTCGCAGGCACGCAAGGCGAGCGCGGCGCGCGCGGTGCTCATCGGCACGGTGCTCGCGCACTCGCGCAGCCTCGAGGTCTACGAGGAGGTGGTCGGGTCCCTCGAGAACGTCATGGACCCGAGGATAGCCGCCGAGGTAGCCGGCCGCGTGACCCGCGTACTGGGCTTTACCGGCAAGAAGGTAAAGCAAGGCGAGCTGCTCGCGGAGATCGATGCCATCGACTTCGAGATCCAGTCGCGCGGCGACGCCGCCGAGATCAAGCGCCTCCAGGCCCTGCTCGCCAACCAGGAACGCATCGTCGAGCGCCAGGAAAAGCTCGTCGGCCAGGGATTCATCTCGCAGAACGCGCTCGACGAAGCGATCGCCCAGCGCAGCGTGCTGCGCGAGCAGCTGAGCGCGGCCCGGGCGCGCGCCGAGTCCACAGGGCGCAGCCTCGGCAAGACCAAGGTGGTGGCGCCGATGGCCGGCGAGATCGAGACCCAGCTCGTCGCCCCCGGGGACTACGTGAAGGTCGGCGACCCGCTCTTCAGGCTGGTCGGCACGCAGCGCATGCGCGCTCACCTGCTGTTCCCCGAGAGCGCGGCCACCCGCATCCGGCCCGGGCTTGCAGTGCGCCTGGAGTCCCCGGCCGCGCCCGGGCGGCCGATCGTGAGCGCGATCGACGAGATCAAGCCCACGGTCAACGCCGGCAACCGCGCACTCGACGCGATCGTGCGGTTCGAGACCGCCGACGGCGCCTTCCGCGGCGGCGGCAGCGTGAACGCGCGCGTGGTGCTCGAGATGAAGAAAAACGCGCTTATGGTGCCCGAGCAGAGCGTGGTCCTGCGCCCGGCGGGCAAGGTGGTTTACGTAGTGCGCGACGGCCGGGTTGCGCAGCGTCTGGTGGAAACGGGCCTGAAGCAGGACGGCTTGCAGGAAATCCTCTCCGGCTTGTCCGCCGGCGAGGTGGTGGCCACCGACGGCGCCGGGTTCCTGAGCGACGGCGCCGCCGTCACGCTTGCCGACAACAAAGGCAAATCGTAATGAACCTGCCCGAACTCTCGATCCGGCGGCACGTGTTCGCGTTCATGCTGAACGCGGTGCTAATTCTCTTCGGCATCATCGCCTACGAGCGCATTGGCGTCGACAAGCTGCCCTACATCGAGTTTCCGGTGATCTCGGTCACGACCACGCAGCGCGGTGCCAACCCCGAGGTGATCGACGCCTCGATCACCAACCTGATCGAGACCGCGGTGAACAGCGTGCCGGGTATAGAGCACATCCAGTCGACCTCGTCCCCGGGCACCTCGACCGTGGCGATCACCTTCGACCTCGGTAAGCCGATCGACGTCGCGTTCCAGGAAGTGCAGGCCAAGGTGAACCAGGTGCTGCGGCGGCTTCCCGACGACGCCGACCCTCCGGTGGTGGCTAAAGTCGAGACCAACAGCTCGCCGATTTTCTGGATGGCGCTGCAGGGCGACCGCACGCAGCAGCAGCTGAACCAGTACGCCCTCAACGTGATCAAGAAGCGCCTGGAGACGGTGGACGGGGTCGGCGAGGTGCGTATCGGCGGGCGCCGGGATCGCACCATCCGCGTGAACCTGCTGCCGTCGCGGATGGCCGCGTTCGGCATCGCTGCCCAGGACATCACCGACGCCTTCCGCAAAGAGCATATTCAGTTCTCGGGCGGCTTCCTCACCGGGCGCTCGACCGAGCACCTGGTGAAGATTGACCTCGAGTTCCACAAGATCGATGACCTCGCGACGATGATCGTCGGCTACAAAGACGGCGCACCGGTGCGGCTGCGCGACGTCGCGGAGGTCGAGGACGGCCTGAACGACTTCCGGCAGATGGCGCGTGCCAACGGCAAGCCGACCGTGGGCATCGGCGTCACCAAGATCCCGAACACGAACACGGTCGCCATCATCGAGAGCGTGCAACGGCGCATCGACGAGGAGATCCGGCCGCAGCTGCCGCCGGGCCTGGAGCTCGTGCCGATCCAGAACGACGCGCTCTTCATCGACGAGATGGTGCAGTCGCTGAAGAGCCACCTGATCGAGGGCACGCTGCTCGCCGCGCTGGTGGTGTGGCTCTTTCTGAAGAGCTTCCGCTCGACGCTGATCATCGCCACCGCCATCCCAGTGTCGCTGTTCGGCTCGATCGCGGTGATGTACTTCTTCGGCTACACGTTCAACTCGGTGACGCTGCTCGCGCTGCTGCTCCTGGTGGGCGTGGTGGTGGACGATGCCATCGTCGTGCTCGAGAACATCTTCCGCCATCGCGAGGAGGACCGCGGCGCGACTGCGGTGTCGGCAGCGATCACGGGCAGCCGGGAGGTGAGCTTCGCGGTCATCGCGGCGAGCCTGTCGCTCGCCGCGATCTTCGCGCCGGTGATCTTCGTCTCGGGAATCCTGGGGCAGTTCCTGCGCTCGTTCGCCGTGGTGGTGACCTTTGGCGTGCTGGTATCGCTCTTCGTGTCGCTCACGCTCACGCCCATGCTGTGCTCGCGCTACCTCGAAGTGCGCGCCAAGCACGGCCGCGTGTACTGGGCGCTCGAGCGCTTTTTCGACGCCATGGAGCGCGGTTACCGCCGCTTGCTCGGCTGGGGTATCGCGCACCGCTGGGTTGTGGTAGCCGTTGCCGTCGCGATGTTCGTGTCGTCGTTCTACTTCTTCCGGGCGCTGCCGATCGAGCTCGCGCCGCAGCAAGACGAAGGCAAGTTCTTCGTCAACATCCGCGCGCCGGCCGGCGCCTCGATCCACTACACCGAGCGCAAGCTGAGCGAGGCCGAAAGCATCGTGGCGGCGTATCCGGAAGTCAGCACGGTCTACGGAGTGATCGGACTGGGCTCGGCCGCCCAGGTCAACCAGGCCCTGCTCATCGTCCGCATGGTGCCGCGCGCCGAGCGCAAGCGCTCGCAGCAGGAGGTGCTCGAGCAGCTGCGGCGCGACTTGGTCGCGATACCGGGCGTACGCGCGTTTCCGCGCGCGCCGGGCCTGGTGCCGCGCCAGCGCACGGAGGCACTGCAGTTCGTGGTGCGCGGGCCCCACCTGCAGGAAATGGGGCGCGTGGCGGTCGCGCTGCAAGAGCAGCTGCAGGCCGATCCGGAAATCGGACGGATGGATACCGACCTGCAGCTCGAGCTGCCCCAGCTCGTGCTCGAGCCCGACCGACTGCGCACCGCGGCGCTCGGCCTCACATCTTCCGACGTGGCGCTCGCCGTCAACATGCTCACCGGCGGCGTTGACATCGCCAAGTACAACGACCAGCCCGGCGACGGCGAGCGCTACGACGTGCGCGTTAAGGCGAAAGACGGCGAGTTCGAGCAGCAGGCCGATCTTGCGAAGATCTACCTGCGCAATCGCGCGGGCCAGCTCGTGCGCCTGGACAACGTGGCACGCTTCCGCGAGACCATCGGTCCGGCGGTGATCGCGCGCTTCGACCTGCAGTACGCGGCGAGCTTCTTCGCGAACCCGACGGTGCCGCTCGGCGCCGCCGTCGCGAAAGTGCGCGCCGCCGCCGACAAGAGCCTGCCCATCGGCTACACCGTAACCTTCATCGGCGAGGCGGAGCAGATGGAGAAGACCTCGAGCGCCGCGGCGTTCACCTTCGCGCTTGCGCTGATCCTGCTCTACATGGTGCTCGCAAGCCAGTTCAACAGCTTCCTGCAGCCGCTGCTCGTGATGATCGCAGTGCCGCTTGCGGTCATCGGCGGCGTGGTGGCGCTGTGGGTTTTGCGCCACAGCCTGAACATCTACTCCATGATCGGCCTGGTGCTGCTGATCGGCCTGGTGGCGAAGAACTCGATCCTGCTCGTCGACCTCGCGAACCAGCGCCGCGCGCAGGGCATGAGCGTGGACGATGCGCTGCGCGACGCGTGCCCGATCCGCATGCGGCCGGTGCTCATGACCTCGCTCACGCTGATCCTCGCGCTGCTCCCCGCCGCGTTCGGGCTTGGCGCCGGCGCCGAGACCAACGCGCCGCTCGCGACCGCTGTCATCGGCGGCATGGTGACGTCGACCCTGCTCACGCTCGTCGTGGTGCCTGCCGCTTATTCGCTGGTGGAGAACTGGCGTGAGCGCCGTCGCGTGCCGCGGGCGGCCGGCGCCGGGGCGATGGCAGCGCCGCACGCGCCGCGGCGGGAACCTTAGGTGGCCGACGCCCGCAGCCTGGCGGTGTTCTGCGACTTCGAGAACATCGCGCTCGGCGTGCGCGAGGCACGCTACTCGCAGTTCGACATGGAGAAAGTGCTCGAACGCCTGCTCGCCAAGGGCTCGATCGTGGTGAAGAAGGCGTATTGCGACTGGGACCGGTACAAGGAGTTCAAGGCCGCGATGCACGCTGCGTCATTCGAGCTGATCGAGATTCCGCACGTGCGCCAGTCGGGCAAGAACTCGGCCGACATCCGGATGGTGGTCGACGCGCTGGATCTCTGCTACACCAAGGCGCATGTCGACACCTTCGTCATCGTGAGCGGGGACTCGGACTTCTCGCCGCTCGTATCGAAGCTGCGCGAGAACGCGAAGACGGTGATCGGAGTCGGCGTCAAGAACTCGAGCTCCGATCTCCTCATCAACAACTGCGACGAGTTCATCTACTACGACGATCTCGTGCGCGCCGAGGATCAGAAGCGGCGCGCGGCGAAGAAGCGCCGCGACGCGGCGCCGGCGAGCGGCGGCCACGACAAGAAGCAGGAAGCCTTCGATCAGATGCTTTCCACGCTCGAAGCGCTCGCCGCCGAGCGAGGGCCGGAAGAGAAGATCTGGGGCTCGATGGTCAAGCAGGCGCTCAAGCGCCGCAACCCGGGCTTCAACGAGACTTACTACGGGTTTCGCGCCTTCTCCGACCTGCTCGAGGAAGCGGGCGAGAAGGGTCTGATCAGGATTGAGCCGGACGAGAAGTCGGGCGGCTACATCATCCGTCCGGCCCAGTAAGGACGAGCTCGCCGCCGCGGCCGGGCGCGGCATCCGGGACGTGCTTGCACCCGGGCTCAAGGTGCTGTTCGTCGGAATCAACCCGGGGCTTTATTCGGGCGCGACGGGGCATCACTTCGCCCGGCCCGGGAACCGCTTCTGGCCGGCGCTCCACCGCGCCGGCTTTACCCCGTTCTTGCTGCATCCGTCGGCGCAGGATGAGTTGCTAAAGCATGGCTACGGCATCACCAACCTCGTGAACCGCGCCACCGCAACCGCTGCGGAGCTCTCTCCCGAAGAGTTCGTGCAAGGCCGTCGCCGCCTCGCCGCGAAAGTGAGGCGCTACCGGCCCCGGATCGTGGCGTTCCTGGGCGTCGGCGCTTACTGCCAGGCCTTTAGGCTGCGCAATGCGCCGGTCGGACCGCAGCCGGGTGGGTTCGAAGGTGCCAGCGTGTGGGTGCTGCCCAATCCGAGCGGTCTCAACGCGAACTACCAGCTCCCAGCGCTCATCCAACTCTTCAGGCAGCTATGGCGACAAAGCTCGAAAAGCCGCTGAAGCGCGAGATCGAGATCGAGGGCAAGCCCTACATGCTGACGATCAGCCCGCAGGGGATGAAGCTCGTACCCAAGGGCCGGCGCAAGGGGCACGAGATCGCCTGGAAAGACCTCGTAAGCGGCGATGCCGCTCTCGCGACCGCGCTCAATGCCTCGCTCAAGATCTAAAGTCGCCCTGCTCCTCATCGACTGGATCAACGACCTCCAGTTCGACGAGGGCGAAAAGCTGCTTCCGCAAGCCCTCGCTGCAGCCAAGGCCACCGCGGCCCTGCGGCGCCGCGCAAAGCAGGCTGGGGTGCCGGTGATCTATTGCAACGACAACTTCGGCAGATGGCGGTCGGATTTCCGCGCGCTGCTCGCACATGTGCTTGAAGACGGAGTGCGCGGCCAACCGCTCGCCGAGTTACTCGCGCCCGACGAGGAGGATTACTTTGTGCTCAAGCCCAAGCATTCCGGCTTCCATTCCACAACGCTCGATGTGCTACTTGCGTACCTCGGCGCGGACACCCTGATCCTCACCGGAATCGCCGGGAACTTCTGCGTGCTCTTCACTGCGCAGGATGCCTACATGCGCGATTTCCGTCTGCTCGTGCCGCGCGACTGCGTAGCGTCCGAGGAACAA
>DATFEI010000180.1:0-3850 GCA_035251315.1 Burkholderiales bacterium
CGCCGCAGGACGTTCGCGGTGAGCAAGCTGTGCCGCGAGCTCGTGGGCGCGGTCGCGGCCGCGCGCCGGCGCGGCCGGCTGGCGTGCGTGATCGGCGGCGATCACACCTGCGCCGGAGGGACGTGGACCGGGGTGGCGCGAACGCTGAGCGCAGAGCTCGGCCTCGTGTGGATCGACGCGCACATGGACAGCCATACGCCGGGGACCAGCCACACCGGCCGCCTGCACGGCATGCCGCTCGCGTGGCTGCTCGGGCTGGACGACGACCCGCTCTACGGGCTCGGCGCCGGCGTGCTCAAACCGCAGCACGTCTGTCTCGTCGGCGTGCGCAGCTACGAGCCGGAGGAGGACGAGCGGCTGCGCAAGCTTGGCGTGCGGGTGGTGTTCATGGACGAGATCCGCGCCCGCGGCATCGATGCCGTGCTCGACGAAGCGCTCGACATCGCCACCGCCGGCACGAGCGGCTTCGGCGTGAGCATCGACCTCGATGTGATCGAGCCCGAAGAAGCACCGCACGTGGGCACGCCGGCGGCCGGCGGGGTGACAAGCGCCGAGCTCGCGCGCGCGCTCGAGGACATCGCCGGCAGGCCTGGTCTCGCCGCGATCGAGCTCGTCGAATACAGCCCGCGGCTAGATCACGAGGGGCGCACCGCGCGCGTCGCGGTGGATCTGATCGCCGCGCTGTTATGCGGGCCGCGCCAGGATGCGCAAGTCCTCGCCCAGGCGCTCGATCGATAACAGGCGCAGTCTGATTCTTTTCTCGAGAGAAAGGACAGCAGGCAGGTCGAGCATGCCCTGTGCACCGTCGCCGAGGAAGCTCGGGTTCAGGTAGAGCAGGAATTCGTCGACGCAGCCTTCGCGCACGAGCGAGCCGTTCAGGCGAAAGCCCGCCTCGACGTGCAGCTCGTTCACCCCGCGGCGGGAAAGCTCCTCCAGCATCTGTGGCAGGTCCACTTTCTGGTTTTCATTTGGAAGAACCACCACCTCGGCGCCTGCAGGAACCCGGCCGGCCATGCCCGCGAATATCAGCACGTTCCCGCCCTCGAGGATGCGAGCGGACGCCGGCGTCTCCAGGCGGCTGTCGACGATGACCCGCAGCGGCTGGCGCGGGGTCGCGACCTCGCGCACCGTGAGGCGCGGATTGTCGGCTCGGATAGTGCCGGCGCCGGTAAGGATGGCGCAGGCGCGCGCGCGCCAGCGGTGGCCGTCGCGGCGTGCCTCGGGGCCCGTGATCCACTGGGATGTCCCGTCCGCCAGCGCGGTGCGCCCGTCAAACGTCGCCGCGACCTTCAGCCGCACCCAAGGCCGCTTGCGCGTCATGCGCGATACGAAGCCGACGTTGAGCTCGCGCGCCTCGGCTTCCATCAGGCCGTGCTCGAACCGGATGCCGGCGGCCTCGAGCGCGTCGCCGCCGCGCGCGGCCTGCGGGTTCGGATCGCGCATCGCGGCAACCACTCGCCCGATCTTGTTCTTGATTAGTGTTTCTACACACGGAGGAGTTCGCCCATGATGATTACAGGGCTCGAGAGTGACGTACACCGTCGCGCCCACCGCTGCGTTTCCCGCGTTCTGCAGCGCGACGACCTCGGCGTGCGGCCCGCCCGCGCGCTCGTGCCAGCCCTCGCCCACGATGGTTTCGTCTTTCGTGACCACACATCCCACCCGGGGATTTGGGGTGGCGGTGTAGAGACCCTTCTCCGCAAGTTCGAGCGCCCGCCGCATCATCGCGTGGTCGAACGCCGAAAAGCGCGTCACTTCCGTCTCTTTCTCCCCGCCTTTACTTCCTGCACCGCCTCGCGGAAGTCATCCGGGCTCTCAAAGCTCCGATAGACCGAGGCGAAGCGGATGTAAGCGATCTTGTCCAGCTTGGCGAGCTCGCGCATCACGAAGTCACCGACGCGCGTCGTCGGCACCTCGCGCTCGCCGAGCGAGCGCACGCGCTCGATCACCCGGTCGACCGCGGCCTCCACCGCGTCGGTGGACACCGGGCGCTTGCGCAGCGCGAGCATCATGCTGCCCATCAGCTTGTCGCGGTCGAAGTCGGTGCGGCTGCCGTCCTTCTTCACCAGGCGCGGCATCTTGAGGTCGACGCGCTCATAGGTAGTGAAGCGCTTCTCGCAGCTGACGCACTTGCGGCGCCGCCGGACAGTATTCGCCTCCACATTGGCGCGAGTATCAACGACCTGGGTATCGTCGGAGCCGCAGAACGGGCACTTCATGCGTAGACCGGAAAGCGCTCGCAGAGCGCCTGCAGCTCGCCGCGCACGCGCTGGGCGGTCGCCTCGCCCGCCGGATCCTCGAGCACGTCGGCGATAAGGTGCGCGAGCCTCTCGGCTTCGGCCGGGCCGAAGCCGCGCGTGGTCATCGCCGGCGTGCCGATGCGCACGCCGCTCGTGACCATCGGCTTCTGCGGATCGTTCGGGATCGCATTCTTGTTCACCGTGATGTGCGCGCGCCCGAGTGCCGTTTCCGCGTCCTTGCCGGTGATGCCCTTCGAGCGCAGGTCGACCAGGAACATATGGCACTCGGTGCGGCCCGAGACGATGCGCAGAGCGCGCTTCTGCAGCGTTGCGGCCATCACGCGCGCATTTTCAATCACGCGCCCTTGATAACTTTTGAACTCCGGCTTAAGAGCTTCTCCAAGTGCGACCGCCTTGGCGGCGATCACGTGCATCAGCGGCCCGCCTTGGAGTCCCGGGAATACTGATGAATTGATCGCTTTCTCCTGCTCCGGCTTGCCAAACACCATGCCGCCGCGCGGACCGCGCAGCGTCTTGTGATTGGTGGTGGTGACGAAATCGGCGATACCGATCGGCGACGGGTAGAGCCCGGCGGCGATCAAACCGGCGTAGTGCGCGATGTCGGCCATGAGCAGCGCACCGCATCTGTCGGCGATCGCGCGAAAGCGCTTCCAGTCGATCGCGAGCGAGTACGCCGAGGCGCCCGTGACGATCAGCTTCGGCTTCTCCGCAGCCGCAATCCTCTCCGCCGCCTCGTAGTCAATCTCTTCGTTCTCGTTCAGTCCATAGAAACACACCCGGTACAGCTTCCCCGAAAGGTTCACCGGCGCGCCGTGCGTGAGGTGGCCTCCGTGCGCAAGCGACATGCCGAGGAAGGTGTCGCCCGGCTTGAGCGCCGCGGTGTACACCGCCTGGTTCGCCTGCGAACCCGAGTGCGGCTGCACGTTCGCCCACGGGGCGCCGAAGAGCTTCTTCGCGCGCTCGATCGCGATCGTCTCCGCGATGTCGACGAACTCGCAGCCGCCGTAGTAGCGCTTGCCCGGATAGCCTTCGGCGTATTTGTTGGTGAGCTGGCTGCCCTGCGCGATCAGCACCGCACGGCTTACGTAGTTCTCCGACGCGATCAGCTCAACGTGCTCCTCCTGGCGCAGATTCTCGCGCCGGATGGCGTCCCAGACCTCGGGGTCGGACTGCGCAAGCAGGTCGGGGGCGAGCATTTTCTCGGAGCCGGGAAAGCGGCCGATTCTACCAGCCGGTACACGCAACCTGCAGTGGTATATAAGGGACCGATGACAAGCTTTGAGGCCAATGATCTTGCCGAGATCTCGAAGGCGGCCGTAGGAAACGTCGCCCTCTACAGCTACATCAGCCCCGCGGCGACGACCCCGACCTCCTTCGTGCTCTCAATCCTCAGGCGCGACGACGGATCCGAGAAAGACACGCTCATTAACGTGCGGGCTTAAGGTGAACTCGTGATCAATGCCGTCACTGAACCGATCGTGCAGGCAGCAAATGCCCGCGTTTCTGACATCTCGTACGCCTCACGTCGCGCAGTCGCCGCTGCGGTTCGAATGCAAGGTCGAGAGCGAGATACCGTCTGGCAGCGAAGC
>DATFEI010000055.1:0-3609 GCA_035251315.1 Burkholderiales bacterium
TGGAGCGCAAGGATCTGCTCGAGGCGAACGGCAAGATCTTCGGCCCGCAAGGCAAGGCGCTCGACCGCGTGGCGAGCCGCAGCGTGAAAGTGCTCGTGGTCGGAAACCCGGCGAACACCAACTGCCTGATCGCCATGAAGAGCGCGCCCGGGCTGAAGCCGACGCAGTTCACCGGAATGATGCGCCTCGACCACAACCGCGCGGCTTCGCAGATCTGCCGCAAAATTTCGAAGCCGGTGACTTCGCTGAGAAAGATCACGGTCTGGGGCAACCACTCGGCGACGCAATACCCCGACATTTTCCAGGCCGAGTGCGACGGGAAAAAAATCTGGCCGATGATCAACGATCAGGCCTGGCTCGAGCAGAACTTCATTCCCACGGTGCAGAAGCGCGGCGCCGTGATCATCGATGCGCGCGGGCTGTCTTCGGCCGCGAGCGCGGCGAATGCCGCCATCGACCACATTCACGACTGGATTTCCGGCAGCCGGGAAGGCGACTGGGTGACGATGGGCGTGCCTTCCGACGGCAGCTACGGCATTCCGGAAGGCGTGATCTTCGGCTACCCGGTCACCTGTCGCGATGGCGGATACCAGGTCGTCAAGGGCATCGAGATCAGCGACTTCAGCCGCAAGCGCATCGACGCCACGCTCAAGGAGCTGCACGAAGAAAGGGATAGCGTCAAAAGTCTTCTGTCATGAGTGCCGGCAAGCGCTTTCGAGAAGCCCTCTCCCAGGAAAGACCGCTTCAGATCGTCGGCACCCTCTGCGCCTACCACGCGATGATGGCCAAGCGCGTGGGCTACCGCGCGATCTACCTCTCGGGCGCGGGCGTGGCGGCCGGCTCGCTCGGCATGCCTGACCTCGGCATCTCCAACCTCGACGACGTCCTCACCGACATCCGCCGCATCACGGATGTATGCGACCTGCCGCTTCTCGTCGACGTCGATACAGGCTTTGGTGCGAGCGCCTTCAACGTCGCCCGCACCACGCGCTCGCTCATCAAATTCGGCGCGGCTGCGATGCACATCGAGGACCAGGTGGGCGCCAAGCGCTGCGGGCACCGGCCCGGAAAGGAGCTGGTGAGCGCGGAGGAGATGGCCGACCGGATCAAGGCCGCGGTCGACGCGCGCACGGATCCCTCGTTCGTCATCATGGCGCGCACCGACGCCTTGGCCAACGAAGGCCTGGATCGCGCCATTGAAAGAATGAAAGCGTATGTCGATGCCGGAGCGGACATGGCGTTTCCGGAGGCGATCACCGACCTGCCGATGTACCGCAAGGTCGCCGACGCGGTGAGGGTCCCGATCCTCGCCAACATCACCGAGTTCGGCAAATCGCCCCTCTTCACGGTCGAGGAGCTGCGCTCGGCGGGCGTCGCCATGATCCTCTATCCGCTGAGCGCCTTCCGCGCGATGAACAAGGCGGCGCTCAAGGTGTACGAGACCCTGCGGAAAGCGGGAACGCAGAAGAACGTGATCGGCGACATGCAGACCCGCGAGGAGCTCTACGACGTCCTCAACTACCACTCCTACGAGAAAAAGCTGGATGAGCTCTTCTCCCGAGGCCGCTCCTAAGGCGAAAAAGTCCGTCGCCCTGTCCGGCGTGCCGGCGGGTAACACCGCCCTGTGCACCGTCGGGCGCACCGGCAACGACCTTCATTATCGGGGCTACGACATCCTGGACTTCGCCGACAAGGCCGAGTTCGAGGAGATCGCCCACCTGCTGGTGCACGAGAAGCTGCCGACCCGGGAGGAGCTGAACAAGTACAAGGCCCGCCTAAGGACCCTGCGCGCCCTGCCCGCGGCGGTCAAGTCGGCGCTGGAGTACATCCCGAAGAGCGCGCATCCGATGGACGTGATGCGCACGGGAGTCTCGGTGCTGGGGACCATGGAGCCCGAGAGCGAGGACCACAACAAGGCGGGCGCGCAGCGCATCGCCGACCGGCTGATGGCCTCGCTCGGGTCGATGCTCCTCTACTGGTACCACTACAGCCACCACGGCAAGCGGATCGAGACCGAGACCGGGGACGACTCGATCGGGGGACATTTCCTTCACCTCCTGCACCAGAAGCCGCCTTCCGCCGAGCACATCAGGGCGATGCACACGTCGCTCATCCTCTATGCCGAGCACGAGTTCAACGCGAGCACCTTCACCTGCCGCGTGGTCGCCGGCACGGGCTCCGACATGTACAGCGCGATCTGCGGCGGCATCGGCGCGCTGCGCGGCCCGAAGCACGGCGGAGCGAACGAGTTCGCCTTCGAGGTGCTGTCCCGCTACCGCACGCCCGACGACGCGGAGAAGGACATCCAGCGGCGGCTCGAGGCGAAGGAGCTCGTGATCGGCTTCGGCCATCCTGTTTACACCACCGGCGACCCGCGCAACGAAGTGATCAAGGCGGTGGCGAAAAGCCTGTCTGGAAACGATCTGAAGCTCTTTCAGATCGCCGAGCGCATCGAGCAGGTCATGTGGCGCGAGAAGAGGATGTTCGCCAACCTCGACTGGTACAGCGCGGTCTCCTACCACCGCCTCGGCGTGCCGACGCCGATGTTCACGCCGATCTTCGTCATCTCGCGCACGAGCGGCTGGTCGGCGCACGTCATCGAGCAGCGCGCCGACGGCAAGATCATCCGCCCTGGCGCCAATTACACCGGTCCGGAGAACTTGAAATGGCTCCCTTTGGAAAAAAGGTAACGATGTACGAGTCGGATCTGACCAAGTTCATGCGCGAGTTCCTCGCCGCGCATCCCGAAGAGGTCGAATCGCAGAAGAAGGGACGTGCCGTCTGGTGGGACAAGACGGCCGAAGACCGCGCGCCCGCGCCCTCGATGCAGCACGCGCCGCGCGCCGGCGGAAACGAGCATACCTTCGAGCCGGCGGGCGGCTCCGAGTGGAGCTTCGGCGTCGACGACAACGCTCCTCCGGCCGACGAGCCGGCGCCCTGATGTCCGCGCATATCAGTAACGTCCGGCCGAAACCGGACAAGGTGCTCACGCTCATCGCAGACTACGCAACGAAGTATTCCATCAAGAGCGCCGAAGCGTACGAGACGGCGCGCTATTGCCTGATGGACACGCTCGGCTGCGGGCTCGAAGCCTTGGAGTATCCGGCGTGCACCAAGCTTCTCGGCCCTGTCGACCCCGAGACCGTGGTGCCGCACGGCGCCAAGGTACCGGGGACCAAATTCCAGCTCGATCCGGTGCAGGCTGCGTTCAGCATCGGCGCCATGATTCGCTGGCTCGATTTCAACGACACCTGGCTCGCCGCGGAATGGGGCCATCCTTCGGACAACCTCGGCGGGATCCTGGCCGTAGCCGATTGGCTCTCCCGAAACCAAACAAGGGCATTGTTGGTAAAAGATGTCCTCACTGCAATGATCAAAGCTCACGAGATCCAGGGCGTGATTGCGCTCGAGAACAGCTTCAACCGTGTCGGCTTGGACCACGTGGTGCTCGTCAAGGTCGCCTCCACCGCCGTCGTGGCGCACATGCTGGGCTGCACCTACGACCAGGTGGTGAACGCGATCTCGCAGGCCTGGGTCGATGGCCAGTCGTTGCGAACCTATCGCCATGCGCCCAACACGGGCTCGCGCAAAAGCTGGGCGGCGGGCGAC
>DATFEI010000201.1:0-6667 GCA_035251315.1 Burkholderiales bacterium
CCGACGCGCTTCAGCAGGTGCTCGCTCGCGCGCCGCGCGGTGGAATAGACGCGTCCCGAAAGCAGGCGCGCGAGATAGTTCGTGAGCGCGCCCACAGGGGGCGAGATCGACATCTCGTTGTCGTTCAGTATGACGAGCAGATCCACGTTCATGGCGCCGGCGTTGTTCATCGCCTCGTAGGCCATGCCGGCCGACATCGCGCCGTCGCCGATGACGGCGATGCAGCGCCGCTGCTCGCCTTTCATCCTGGCGGCTGCGGCCATGCCGAGCGCCGCCGAGATCGAAGTACTGGAATGCGCGGTACCGAAGGTGTCGTAGCGGGACTCGCTGCGCCGGGGAAAACCCGAGATGCCGTCGAGCATTCGCAGTCGCGCCATGGCCTCGCGCCGGCCGGTGAGAATCTTGTGCGGATAGGTCTGGTGGCCGACATCCCAGACGATCCGGTCTTCCGGCGTATCGAACACGTAGTGCAGCGCAATGGTGAGCTCCACCGTGCCAAGGTTCGACGACAGGTGGCCGCCCGTCTTGGAAACCGACTCGAGCACAAACGCACGCAACTCCGCGGCGAGCTGCCCAAGCTGCTTGCGCTCGAGCGCGCGCAGCTGCGACGGATCATCGACGGTCCTCAGAAGCGCGTAGCTTGCCGGTTCGCCGCCGTCGGCCGGCCGCTCGTGGCTGATCGCCGCCATCGCTAGAACTTTCTCAGAACGATGAAGTCGGCGAGCTCGCCGAGGCGGCGCGCCGGGGCGCCGATGCCCGTGAGCGCGGCATGAGCCTCTGCGCGCAGGTCCTCTGCGAGGCTCCGCGCGCGGGCAACCCCCATCGCAGAGACGTAGGTTGGCTTGCCCTGCTTCGAGTCCTTGCCCGCAGTCTTGCCAAGTGTTGCCGTGCTCGCATCGTAGTCGAGCACGTCATCGACGACCTGGAACGCCAGACCGATCGCCTTGGCGTATTTGTCCAAGCTCTGCTTTTCCGGCTCCGCGTCTCTTCCGCAGGCAGCACCGAGCAGCACGGCGGCTCTGATGAGCGCCCCGGTCTTGCGAATATGCATGAACTCGAGCTCGGGAAGATCGAGCGTTTTGCCGGTCGCCTCGAGGTCGATCTGCTGGCCCCCTGCCATCCCGCGCGAGCCGGCCGCGAGCGCCAGCGTCTTCACCATCTCAAGCTGGCGGCGCGGATCGTCGGCCAAGCGATGCTCGGCCAGAAGCTGGAAGGCGAGCGACTGGAGCGCGTCGCCAACAAGGAGTGCGGTCGCTTCATCGTATTCGACGTGCACCGTCGGTTTGCCACGGCGCAGCACATCATTGTCCATGCAAGGCAAGTCGTCGTGCACGAGCGAATAGGCATGGACGAGCTCGACCGCCGCCGCGGTCATTTCGAGCCGCTCCGGGGAGGCTCCGGACACTTCGCCCGCAGCAAAGGCGAGCAGCGGCCGTACCCTCTTGCCACCTTCAAGCGTCGCATAGCGCATGGCTTCGTGCAGCCGCGCCGGCGCAATCGCTGCTGCCGGAAGAACGCGCGCGAGCACCGTTTCCATGCGCGTCTGGACGCCGCCCATCCAGGCCTGAAACTCGCTATCAAGAATCTTCATCGGGCTCGGCCGCAGCCGCGAGCGGCTTGAGAACCTCTCCTTCGAGAACCTTGACCTGTTGCTGGGCTGCCTCGAGCTTCTGCTGGCAAAAGCGCGCCAGCTCCAGCCCACGCTTGTGCGTGGCGAGCGCTTGCTCGAGCGAAAGCTCGCCGCTTTCCATGCGGGCGACGATTTTTTCGAGCTCGGCGAGCGCCTTTTCGAAGTCGAGCTCGTCGAGCCCGCCTGAAAGCTTGCTCATCGTTTGCTAAAATACTGTTTTTCTAGGAGCTTTACAACGCATGGCGGATGTTTCGCAGCTTGGAAAACTGACACCGGCAAGCTGTCAGCTGCCGGTGTCCTGGTACTTCGACCCGCAAATCTTCGAAGCGGAAAAGCGGCTTCTTTTCCAGGCCGGTGCGAACTACGTCGGCCATGAGCTGATGGTGCCCAACGAAGGTGACTGGCACACGTTCGCGTGGATGGATCACGCCAAGATGCTCGTGCGAAACGCGGGCGGCGTCGAGCTCCTCTCGAACGTCTGCCGCCACCGTCAGGCCATCATGCTGCAAGGCCGCGGCAACGCCCAGAACATCGTGTGCCCGGTCCATCGCTGGACCTACGGCATGAATGGCGAGCTGCTCGGCGCGCCGCGGTTCGCCGACCAGCCCTGCGTGAAGCTCGCGTCCACGCCGCTCAAGCGCTGGAACGGGCTGCTCTTCGCGGGGCCGCGCGACCCGGCGGCGGATCTTGCTAAGCTCACCACGGCTGCGGACTGGGATTTCAGCGGCTTCGTGCTCGACTCGGTGCGCATCGACGACTACGACGTCAACTGGAAGACCTTCATCGAGACTTACCAGGAGGTCTACCACGTTGACCTCGTCCATCCCGGGCTGGGCAATTTCGCCAACTGCGACGGCTTCACGGCCGATTACGGGGCCGACTACTCGGTCCAGATCGTGCCAGCCAAAGCAGGGCTCGCCCGACCCGGAACGCCGAGTTACAAGCGCTGGCACGAGGTCTGTCTCAAGTACCTCGACGGGCGGGTGCCGAAGTACGGTGCGCTGTGGATGACCTATTACCCCGGCCTGATGCTCGAGTGGTACCCGAACGTGCTCGTGATCTCTCACCTCATCCCGCGCTCGCCGACGCGCACCACTAACGTGGTCGAGTTCTACTATCCCGAGGAGATCGCGCTCTTCGAGCGCGAGTTCATCGAGGCGCAGCAAGCCGCGTACGTCGAGACCGCGGTCGAGGACAACGAGATCTGTATCCGCCTTGACCGCGGGCGGCGCGCCCTCTACGAGCAAGGCCTCGACGACGCCGGTCCATACCAGTCCCCGATGGAGGACCCGGAGGTGCACTTCCATGAGTGGCTCCACGCTCGTCTCGACCGGTGAGCTAGCGGCGAACCTCACAAAGTGGCGCGTCTTCGACTGCCGCCACGACCTCGCCAATCCCAAGCTCGGCGAGCAGCAATACAGCGAAGGCCATATTCCGGGAGCGCTGCTCGCGCATCTTGACCGCGACCTCTCCGGCCGCAAGACCGGCGCGAACGGCCGGCATCCCCTTCCCGACCCGCAGGATTTCGAGAAGTGGCTGGAGAAAACCGGATTGACGCCGCACGACCAGGCCGTTTGCTATGACGGCGGACCGGGCGCGATGGCGGCGCGCCTGTGGTGGATGCTGCGCTGGGTCGGCCACGAGAAAGTCGCGGTCCTAGACGGCGGGTTCGCGAAGTGGACCAAGGAAGGCCGCCGGGTCACCGTCGACGTGCCGCTGTTCACTCCGTTCAACTATCCGATTCGATTGAAAAGCGATGCAGCGGCCGACGTCCGTGCAGTCGAAGCGGGGCTGGGCAAATTGCTGCTCCTGGATGCGCGCGCGCCGGCGCGCTATCGCGGCGAGCAGGAGCCCATCGACCCGGTCGCCGGCCGAATCCCCGGGGCGAAGAATCGCTTCAACATGGACAACCTGTCCCCGGACGGAACCTTCAAGAAACCGGCGCAACTCAAGCGGGAGCTCGAACCCCTGCTGCGCGACCGCTCGCCCTCTGAAGTCATCCACTACTGCGGCTCCGGCGTGGCCGCGTGCCACAACCTGCTCGCGATGGAGATCGCCGACCTGAAAGGCGGCAAGCTCTATGCGGGCTCGTGGAGCGAGTGGAGCGCGGACCCTATGCGACCGAAGGAACGCGGTTAGAAAAGGGGTCGGGACGGGTCGGGACCCTTTTTCACGAAAAGGGTCCTGACCCCTTTTCCTTTTGCAAAGGCGGTTCGACGTTCCCGGGAAGCGGTAGCCCGGCGGTATTCAGCACCATCGCCATCAGCGTGTAGTAGCCGTTCAGTGCGATTAGCTCGAGCGCCCCGTCGAGGCCGAAGCGGTCCTGTATTTCCTTGAACGATTCATCGCCCGCTCTTCCGGTGGCGTGCACCTCGCGGCAAAAGGCGTAAACGGCTTTCTCTTCGTCCGATAGGTTTTTCGGTTCGCGGTTAGCCGCGATGGCATCCACCGTTTCCTTTGCCAGGGCGCCTTCGAGCGCGAGCTTGGAGTGCATTACCCACTCGTGCTGGCAGGTCCAGCGGCGCGCGGTAACCAGGATGGCAAGCTCCTTGAGCCGCGGCGGCAGCTTCCCCTGCCAGCGCAGATGCTCGCCCAGCTTTTGCAGCCGGCGCGCGAGCTCCGGGTTGTGGATCAGGGCTATGAACGGTCCGCGCACCTCGCCGCGCGGCCCGGCTGCGATTTCGGCCGCCACTTCGCGCTGCTCGACGTTCATCGCCTCCAGATTCAATCTTGGAAATCGGGGCTGTATCATCCTTGGCGGATGATGGCGGACGTCATTCTCGTCGTCCACTTTCTCATCGTCGCCTTCATCGTCGGCGGCCTGTTGCTCGTTTGGGCGGGCGCCGGGCTCGGCTGGCGCTGGGTGCGCAACCCGTGGTTTCGCTATCTGCACCTCGGCGCTATCGCTTTCGTCGCCGCCGAGGCGCTGCTCGGCGCAGTGTGTCCGCTAACCGTGTGGGAAGACATGCTGCGTGGCGGTGCGCGCGCCGAGTCGTTCGTTGGCCGCTGGGTGCGCTACTTCCTCTACTACGAGGCGCCCGAATGGGCGTTTACCCTCGCCTACGTCGCCTGGGCGGCCGCTACGTTGGCGACATTACGGCTCGTTCCGCCCACGCGAAGAGCTGTCTGAACACCTCCTCCCGGATCTCCGGGCGCGATAGGGTCACGTCGTGCTGCGCCCCGGGAAAGGCGAGCACCGTAACGTCGCGCCCAAGCGTGCGCGACCAGCGAGCCATATGCCGCCAGTCGAGCACGAAGTCCGCCTCATCGGAGTGCATGGTGAGCACGGGGCAGTGCACGTCGAGGCCGCGGCGCACTTTCTCGTGGGCATCGGTGATCGCGCCAAGCCAGCCGTAGTACACCGGAAACCCCTCGAGCGGCTTGAGCGTCGTGTCGAACTCCCAGCCTTCGTCGAGGAGCCCCCGCCCGTAGTCGGGCAGCAGCGCCTTCGGATCGTTGAGGAACGGGAAGAAGCGCCCGAGGGCAGCGGCCATGTGAAGCTGGGCCTTTCGCCAGTCCGGCAGCTTCCAATCGAAAAACGGGCTGTTCAGCCACAGGGCCTGCACGCGCGCGCGATGCGGGCCTTCGTGCGCATAGAGCGCGCTGATGAGGCCGCCGGTCGAATGCCCGGCGAGAAGGACCGGCTCGCCGATCACGTCCATCGCGCGCGTGATATCCGGGTGGTACTCGGCAAGGCTCTTGCAGAAGTTCGGATGCTGATGCGGCCGGATCGAGCGGCCGTGCTTGCGCAGGTCGAGCGCGTAGAAGGCATAGCCTTCCATGGCGAAGCGCTCGGCGACGTGGCGCTGGAAAAAGTAGTCGACGAAGCCGTGCACCCAGAGCACCGCACCGCGCGGCGCGGCGAGCGCCGGCAGGCGCACTAGCGTGGCGAGCACGCGGCCGTCGTAGTCGTCCGCAAACTCGAGCTCGAGCGCCTCGAACCCGGGAAGCAAGCGATCAGGCTGCCAGGCTTGCATGGCGCGAGAGTGCCCAGCGAACGTGCTCTCTGACTATCGCGGAGGGATGGTCTTTCTTTCGAGACAGGGCATTTATCACTTGAGGAGAGCTTGGCGCGTTTCCCAAGCCCACCGCGAGGTTCCGGAGCCACCGCTCGTAGCCGATGCGCCGGATCGGCGAGCCGCGCAGCCGCTCGTCGAACTGGGCCTCGGTCCAGGCGAAAAGCTCGACCAGCGTGGCGTTGTCCAGCCCGTTCCGGGTTTCAAAATCGACTTCCTTCGTCAACCGGGCGAAGCGATTCCAAGGACACGCCAGCTGGCAGTCGTCGCAGCCGTACACGCGGTTGCCGATGAGCGGCCGCAGCTCTTCCGGGATCGCGCTTTTGTGCTCGATCGTGAGGTACGAAATGCAGCGCCGCGCGTCGAGCTGGTAGGGGCCGCGGATCGCCTGCGTCGGGCAGACCTCGATGCAGCGCTCGCAGGTTCCACAATAGTTTTTTTCAGGATCGTCCACTGGTAGTGGAATATCGCAGTAGATTTCTCCCAGAAAGAACCACGAGCCGGCGTCGCGGCTGAGGAGCAGCGTGTGCTTGCCGCGCCAGCCGATGCCCGCGCGCGCCGCGAGCTCCACTTCCATCACGGGCGCCGAGTCGGTGAACACGCGGTAGCCGAAATCGCCGATCTGGGCGGCGATGCGGTCGCAGAGCTTCTGCAGCCGGTCGCGCAGCACCTTGTGATAGTCCCGGCCCCTCGCGTAGCGCGCTATCTTTGCCTTCTCTCCGTCAACGGAAATTCCCTGCGCAGCATCGTTCAGGTAATCCATCCGGCAAGAGATGACGCGCAGCGTCCCGGGCTTGAGCTCTGCCGGGCGGGCGCGGAGGGTGCCATGGCGCGCCATATACTCCATCTCGCCATGCCAGCCCCGCCCCAGCCACTCAAGGAGCCGCGGCTCGGCGGCGGACAGGTCGGCGTCCGCGATCCCCACCGCTTGGAAGCCGATCTCACGGCCCCATTGCTTGATACTCGAGCTTAAGTTGCCGGACGCCGCGGCTACGTTGCGCCTTGGCGAAGCGCTGGCCAC